>CAIOTO010000213.1 GCA_903861255.1 uncultured Alphaproteobacteria bacterium
CACCAAACAACGAATAGACTGAATCATCAAAGCGCATATCTTGAATCGGCCCTTGGATCACACCGTTTTCAACCCAAAAGCAGGCGAAACGTGTCATGCCAGTAATGCGTGCACTGTTTGGATCGCTCCAGTTTAAATAATGCACATTAGATATGTAAATTCCTGTGCTAAGCGCCGCTAAAATCGCCGATTTTTCCAATGTGCCTGGCGCCATGTTGATGGACCTTAGGCCTTCACCACCACTTGCAAATGTTGACGTTAATCCATATTCCTTAGCGGTGCGACTACTAACGAGCATGTTCGCAAAATGCCCTTTATCTGCAATAGTCAGGCAGGTCGGCGCAAGTTCCCCGCGACCGTTAAAGCGCGGTGAAAGCCCAATGTTGAAATCATCCGAAATACTAAACTGCGGTGACAACGCTACTTTTCCATCGATCCATTGCGCCAGGGTTGCTGCACCCTTTTTATACGCTGCAGCACTTACACCGTTCCATGAAAACAAGGACACAATATCACCAACGGCGGCCGGTTCAAGATACACACGGTAACCACCCGGGGCTAGCGTTTTAATTGGCTTTGCTAAATCAGCCAACTGTTGCCGCGCCTTTGCAAGGCTATCCTCAATCAATGCGTGCGCATCTTTGGTTGCATAAACCACGTGCTTAACGGATTGGATCGATCCATCCGCACCGCGTTCGCCATACACAGAATAATCAAACACCAGCGACTGCGTTTCAAAGGAATGCTTTGTGCCCTCGGTATGACGCACATAACGGAGCACGCGACCTTGTGTTAGCAGACCAACTAAGTCCAAATCCTTTGCAATATCATTAATAAATGCAACGGTTGTTTCAATAGACGGCAAGTCAGCATCAAAGGCGGCATGACTACTTTCACCCTTTTCAAAAGGCACCAAGTATGGGTCATCATGCAGAGTCTCAGCCAAATGGCGTGCCTTCGTTAACGCATCGCTCAATCGCTTTGTATTAACATCAACATCATCTGTCAGAGAAAGCGCTAATGAAACACTTTTCGCGCCCTTTTGATACGATAGACTTGCCTCTGCTTGACTGACACGTCCTGCTTGCCGCACGCGGGCATGATTAAATCGAACGTAATCGCTTGTCTCTGCATGAACGGTTAAACAAAACGACTCGTCTGACTGGCGTGTGCTCTCTATTACGTCAAAACTTTTATCGAAATCACAAAACATTATGCTGCCCCTCCAAATACTTCAACGCCGCGAAATGCACAGACTGGCACAGCATGCCCGACGCGTACAACTTGATTCGGCTCACCTTTGCCGCACCATAATGTTCCCCACGGTTTTTTTGTATCCGCATTCCCCACATGACTCAGTGAATGCCAAAACGGCAAGGTCGTCCCGCGATAATTCGGATTTTTCACAACAGCGCCTAATTTTCCGTTTTTAATCAATCGTGCATATTCCGCGCCAAATTGAAATTTGCGCCTGTAATCATCAATGGACCACGACCGATTCGTTTCCATGTAAATTCCGTTTTCAATAGATGCAATAATTTCATCAAAGGTGGAGCTGCCCGGTTCAATATTCAAATTCGCCATACGATCAATCGGCGCACGATTCCACGCTGTTTGACGCGCACACGCAACACCTGGCACATCACAGCGATACTGACTGTCACTGCCGCCAAGGGCACGTACCAGTTGGCCATCTTTAATAATGTGCAAAGGTTCTGCCTTAAGACCAGTATCATCAAATCCATAGCTTGCCATTTCAGACGCTGCACTTGGGTCAAACGTCACATTCAACAGTGGGCTGCCATAGGTAAGTGTTCCAATGTCCTCTAAATTAATAAAACTAAATCCGGCGTAATTGCGCTCGTCCCCTAAAATACGATCAAGTTCAAGTGGGTGGCCAATCGATTCATGTACCTGCAAATATAATTGATCGGGAGCCAACACCAGATCCAACGTTGTATTTGGGCAATTTTCAGCATTAATCAATTCTAACGCTTGTTCTCGAATGCGCACACAGGCATCCTTGGCATCTTGAAATTGATGTTCGATCGGCACTTGTAAACTTTTAAAGCCGTTCGACCGCGTTTGTGTTTCACCATCTTTTTCAGCCGTTGCTGAAAGATGCAACGCTGACGCATCCATTGTTTGCGTGATCACGGCGCCACTGCTGTGCATGGAAAAACTTTCACGATGAATTTGAAAGCACGATGCATCACTTGCAAAAAGTCCACCGTTAAGCAAGGTATGACTGTATTCGCAAAGGGCATCTTGAATGGCGCGAGGTGAGAGTGTTTCTGCACAAGATTTTGCGCTTTGGTAGTGTCCGCTTGTCTGTGGCAGATTCTGATTTGAAAAGTCAATCAGCTGGTGTGGCTTTAGCGCCTTTGCGCGCGCCTGCAATGTTTCAAATAATGCGGGCAGTTGTTGCGCCGATGGTGCGCCCCCATAAACCTTGACACCATCTGTTTGAACCTCAAGAAAGAACCCCTCGGTTGTGCCAATAGAGTATGGATCGGCCGTGCCTTTACGCGCTTGATAATATTGGGTTTCGTCCAGAATATGTGTGACTGAGATTGAGTCGGCTTGTCCCTGATGTTGGACCAGGAACTCTTCAATGTGTTGCTTCATGGGGAGCCTTCTAGCACGCGCTTGTCATCCTCGGACTTGATCCGAGTATCTATAAAAGTGCAAACGAAAATAGTGTCTTAAACCAATGTAAACAAAATACTCTTTACGCGCAATTCAAACGGTAGAGATCCTCGGTTCAAATCCAAAGGTATCTACACATCTCAAGTTAATTTATCTAAAAATCATTCGACACTGTCTTTGCCTTGTGTTTAGACGTCATTGCAACGAGAATCGCCGTCATGGCGAGTCCCTCGCAGAGGGCGTGGCCATCCAGTTGGGTTATATTTATCTTATCAAAAGTTATTGTTTGAACTATTCCTTCTGATGGCCACACCCCGCTTTACGGGATTCGCCATGACGGTGCCGAAGACTTTTGTTGTTTAGTTAAAACTTTATCGAGATGTGTAGATACCTTTGGTTCAAGTCTAAGGATGACGTCGCGAGGAGCGTAAACCACCCGCGTTCGTGTGACAATTCAATCAGACACATTTATACCAAAAAAAGAAAAATCAAAAGATTTTTCTTTTTTCAAAGTCCTAGCAATATTTTCATATATCTAGATTTAAACAATATCATTTAAGACAGGGCAGTTTCTCTAACAGACGATTGTAATATCTTGCTCCCCAAGGAGGCAATGTTCCCTCTTCTTCTGGTGTCAGTATATATCCATATTTTATAAATAAAGGTGGCAGATAAGTATCACCCTTACCCATTGATTCCAAAAATAATTCTTTAAATGGCCTCTGATCAAAGGCATCAGGCCTAGTATTATTCCATTCAATTAACAATTCAAGTATTGCGCGCTGGGATGGTGCTCTCAGATTAAAGGAAGCATAATCAAAAATAGTTTCACCACACTGACCCACTGCCTTGGTATCCAGCAAACCTGGATGTACCTTGTCAAATTCAAAAAACAAACGAATACTATCAACATAAACATTTTTAAATGCATTTAGCAAAGGTGTATTTCCCCAAACATCCTTCCTGTTAATTTCTATTGATCCTGGATTTTCACTCACATAATCAAGGAAAAATTTTAAGTAAAATGGGTTTTTAACAGCGTCCATAAAAGGAGACTTTTGATACTCGCTCAACACGTCAACATTTGCAATGCCTAGAATAGATGATTCAGGAATACCTTTAATTATTAGATCAAACATTTCACGCGTTTCTAATTTATTCCGTGTCGCTAAATGCAACATAGAAGTCCAAGAGGTCTGATCGATCATTCCCTCCGTATAATATTTATGATTTACATCTGCACCTCTTAAAAGACAGTCCCTTGCTGCCTCAACCTCTCCATTTTTAACAGCCGTAGCAAGACTTCTGTTAAGAGCCATTTGAGACCGGCAATCAATTGCCGGAGCAACTAAGCTTTCACTCGCAGCCTGCACGTTAACCACTGAATTTTTCAGAGCAAATACAATCAATATTATTATAATCTTAAATTTCATTTACAACCCCAATAAAAAATTCTTTAATAAAATCAATATGGGTATTGCTCTCGAAAATTACAAGGCTAAATATAACATGTTTTTTAACACAAATGTTTATAACGATAAACCACCCGACTTGGTGTGACAATGCAATAATAAAATCAATATGGGTATTGCTCTCGAAAATTACAAGGCTAAATATAACATGTTTTTTAACACAAATGTTTATAACGATAAACCACCCGACTTGGTGTGACAATGCAATCCAGCTGCTGATCGTGCGCTTCACGTTTGACATGGTCAATTTCTTGGCAATCATAGGCTAAACCAATTGCCCAGACGGTGTGATTTTCTCGCAAATGCGCAAGAGTTCTATCATAAAAACCACCACCTCTACCAAGGCGATAGCAAGCCCGGTCGAATGCGAGCAAAGGAATCAACAAAACATTGGGGACTAAATCAAGCGCCTCACGTGCGGGTGCAGGAATGCCATACATCGCTTTTTCAAGAACATCGGATGGCTGCCATGCTTTGAATGTCAACGGGCTCGCCTGATCAGTGATAAATGGCAATCCACACTGCAACCCCTGATTATGACAATATTCTAAAAACGCGCGGTCATCGATCTCTCCGGCAATTGGCCAATATCCCGCAATGATCGGTTTTGATCCCCATTTTATGAGCGACGTGAGATTAAGAAAAATCGCCTCTACATTTTCTGAATGATCGACTTTTCGTTGTTTTTTTCGCAGGGTTTCTTTTGGTGTCATGCTATTTTTCTTACCACATACTTTGACATATCCATCCTGCTCATAAATATAAGATTACATAATTTACCCAGCAACAATAATCCCTGACGGCCTAAGGGCGTCTCGTACCTGCGCGATATTCTGAACCTCAATCCACCAGACAATGCGTTGATCATCAACAACACTAAGCAATCCATGAAACGGATCTGACTCTATAAATGAACGCAACGTTACGCCCGGCATTGCCTCCCGATTAAGGTGTGTTTCCATGACTAAATTCACCTGATAAATATCGCGCAGATCCCCCGTTTTGTATTCATTGCTTGTCCTGAATTTTGCACCCCAAGCATCTATCATAGTGCGCTCAAGATCATCTGTTTCAAGCCCCACAGCAACGCCGCACGCATACCACCTTGGCGCATGTATCGCCGGGCGCTGGTAATAATATCCATAACCAGGATTGAAAAAATCACATAATTTAGTTGTGATTTGATTAATTTCATCTTCCACCAGAACATGCACGGAATCGCTGATTGTCAGCACGAAAGTTGTCCTATTTTGCTTTGGATCAATATCAAAATTACAGCTAAAGAGATCAGTCTCATGGTTCTCATTCAACCCATGCATCGTCGCTTGTATGCAAATGCTTGTAATCGAGTGGTTGACAACTTTATCTAATTTTTTAAATTCACGCTCAAAAGCATTCATTTTCTCTGATTTCAACGATGGCGCACTAATGCCCATATGCGTCGAAACAAGGCCATATTGACTCATCAGCTCAACGCAATATGCAATCCACTCTTTGTGATCGAAATTTCGTTTGCGAAAATCATGCAATGCGATTGCGCTTGTCGTGATGCATTCATCAAAATTATTTATTAAAATACCCATCAAAAACCCTAACTCTTAGCCGGAACATCTGCAGATTTATCTAATTCCATGCGCGTTACAAGCAATGTCGCTGCAATAATAACGCCAGCCCCAATCAGTGTCCACAACGTCGGCAATTCGCTAAAAATTACAAAACCAATCGGAATCGCAATAATCAAACGACTATATTCAAATGGCCCTAAGAACGATGGATTTGCGTTTTGTAATGATCGTATATAACAAAACTGGGCTGACACGCCCAATAGCCCCAAAAACACCAAAATCCTCAAATCCTGCATGGACGGCGTGACCCACATAAAATACGCGATGCTTCCTGATAATGACGTACTAAACACATTTACGTAAAACATCATGCTAATCGTTGATTCCGTGGCCGTTAATTTCTTTCCACAAATAATCGATCCGCTTGCAAAAAAATTAGCCAGTAATAAAACATAAACGGCATTATTAAATGTAAATTCAGCGGGATGAACAATCACAAGAACACCCATATAACCAACGATAATCAAAAGCCATTTTTTGAGTGTGACAACTTCTTTTAACACAAGGATGGCAAGTGCAGTCGTCATGAGGGGCGCCGTAAAACCAATAGACGTCCCCATCGCCAAGGGCAAATTCCGATACCCATAATACGTACACGCAATTGCCGAACACGTAAACAACACACGCAGAAGATGCAACAATGGGCGCTTTGTTTTGAGATTGCCAACGCCTTCCCTTAACAAAAACGGCAAGAAAAAAATCAGACCAAACAGACAGCGAAAGAAAACAAGAACCGCGCCTTTCACACTTGGGTCAAGTAGCTTTGCACACGACATCGCCGTTATAAAACAAACAGAGCCAGCTAATGACCAGAGCATCCCGCGTAGTTTAGTGTGATTGATGGTATTGGGCAAAAGATAAGTCCCTTTATGTGAAGAAAACACACATTAGCACAAAATATGCAACAAAAGTGCTTGTCTTTTTTAAATCATATCAACCTATACGTTATATTAACCTACCGTCAGCGTTTTGTTTTCTCACAGTCTTCCTCTCGAACGCAGAAAACCAGTCTGTTTAAAGTACGGCCAAAACGTACTAACCCAATACAACAAGAGCACGCAATCATTAGAGTGAAACACGAATGAAGCGTTGACATTTTTAAACATCCTTGCAACAATCACATAAAATTCACGGATTAAGAGAATGATATGATTACTTTAATGAAGAAATTTAAAGTTATGTGTGCTTTACTGTGCCTTTTTGTTGTAGCCACCGTTGGCAATACTGTTGACTGTAGCGATGCATATATAAAAAGCAAAAAATTTGATTTGCCATATACCTTAATAAATGTAGGCAATAATAAGAACTCGCCATCAGATACTTATATTCAAGTCCAAGAAAACTGCTGCTTTACCCTTAATAATACAGCAGATTCATGTGAATATTTCTTTACCAAAACATCATGTGGAAAAGCTTGCTGTATTGCGACTCCCTGTGTTTGTGGTGCTGGGTGCATAGCCTTAACGCCCGCGCTTTTCTATACAGCAAGTAGCCTAGTCTCACCAGAATGTGCTTGTTTATTGTCTCCAGTTTTTTTGGCTGCATGTATGCCTGGCAGTGCTGTCGGCCTTTCTTTTCTGATGCATTCAGGCGCGTTATTTTTAAATGAGTATTGCGGGTATAACATCAACATGAACTACCGCGGCGGAAAATAACAGACATGCATCTCTACCCTTTGAATCCTTAAACTACGGGCTTCGGTACATGTTTTTTTGATATTTCAAATACTTCCTTTGAATTTTCAATCTTTGGCGTGATAACGTTTGTGGTAACTGTTTGCAAAGTACGATATTCTCGATGAATATAACTTTCCAATAGTTTTCGTTGTCACATAGAGTGAGCAAATAACTTAAAATGCATGCCTATATCAATCTTTTAAGCATCCTCACGCACCCCTTTGTGGCACAAGG
Source organism: uncultured Alphaproteobacteria bacterium (assembly GCA_903861255.1). Classification (GTDB taxonomy): domain Bacteria; phylum Pseudomonadota; class Alphaproteobacteria; order Paracaedibacterales; family CAIOTO01; genus CAIOTO01. The sequence continues at coordinate 7,657 of CAIOTO010000213.1, forward strand.
TTTGCTCACCGTGTTTGTTCTGCTTGAAGGAGCCAAATGCATTAAAAAGACTTCAAACAATACGCTTCATCACGTCGGCGCAGCTCTTCTTTGCCTGCTCTTTATCTACGCCCTTTACGCACATGTATGTGTTGATACACGTTACCTTTTCGTGATGCAAAACAATCACCCTGCGCAAGCAATCCATTATCGTATCGCAAGTCTGTGGAGCCACCACGAGACATCCCTTTTCATATGGCTTATGATTTTGAATGCCACGACATATATCCCTCGCCTTTCGCCCGATGTTGCGCAATTTCGTGGCCGCATATTAGGACTGCTGAATTGCTTGCTTGGTTTTTATATGCTGATGGAGGCAAATCCTTTTGCAACAACGCCACTTGCGCAATTGCTTGAAGAAAGTCACGGGCTGAACCCACTGCTCTACGACATAAATATGGTATGGCATCCGCCGTTGTTGTATCTAGGTGTGACATGGTTGTTTACACCTTATGTGCTGAGTCTTTGGTTGCATCGCACCAGTGATGTGGCTCTTATTCCACTAATACAACAGCAAACAAAAACGGCGTTTGGGTTGTTGACACTTGCCATCGCGCTGGGCAGTTTTTGGGCATTCACACAACTGGGGTGGGGCGGTTTTTGGTTTTGGGATCCGGTTGAAACGGCGTCGCTGTTACCTTGGATTACAGCACTGATTGTATTTCACAACACACCCGTAACGTTAAAAAAACATCCGTGGATTGGGTGTTTGCCATTCGCTGCTGTCACTTTAAGTCTTTGGGCGGTTCGTTCGGGCATGCTTGTTTCTGTGCACAGTTTCGCGAATGATGTCATGGCATTTTGGTTGTTGGGCGCGTTGATGGTTTTTACGTGCTTGCCTGTTTTGGTTCTTGCTTTGTCATCCTCAATTTCTACATTGTCATCCCTGCGCAGGCGAGGATCCACCTCTTCTATCATCCCCGCATCCCATAGTGTCATTCCCGCGCAGGCGGGAATCCAGTCTTTTAAATGCTGGTGGGAAATTGCTTTTCTGGATTCCCGCCTACGCGGGAATGACAAGAAAATCAGTAATGACAAAAAAAGAAACGTAAGAACGACAAATGACATTTCATTTCTAAAAATCGGCCTCTATCTCCTTACATTCACATTGTTTCTGCTCACCCTCGGTTTATTCATCCCCGTCATCTTAGACTTTTCTCTTGCGCCAACATTTTTTAATACAATCTTGTTGCCCATCTGGATCGTGATCGCGCTTCTTATGGTGCTTGCTCCATACAAAGGCTTTCGCCTTGGTGCATCCACCACCGCTACGCTTTTAGGACTTATGCTATATCTGATATTTTACTCACACCTCACCTTGCCATACCTAATTCTCGGTGCAAGTGGAGCCATTTGTTCAAGTGCAATGATCCCTCTTATCCACACAAAGCCACGCGTTGCTTTTGCGCATATGGGAATTGGCTTATGCCTTATTGGGTTTGCGAGCCACAGCGATAGTCCTGCGGAAGTTACCTTAACGTTATCGCGCAATATTCCAGTGATGCACAATGCGTATAGAGTTGCTTTTGAAAACACATGTGAGATTGCGGAGCCTTTTAAAACGAACCAAATGACACAAATCTCAATTCACATAAACAACGGCACTTCCCTAACCCTCACTCCATCCAGACAATTTTTTCACAGTTCAAAACTACAACGGGTCAAAGCTGACTTTGGTTTGCTGAATCAACGCGTTGTCATGATCACAAATATTGAAACGCTGCCTGATGCACGCATTGCCATCACATTTCATGAAAAATTGGGGCTGATTTGGCTTGTGCTTGGGTGCGGATTAATTGTGGTATCACTGTTAATTATTCCATCATTCACAATCCGCGTAAAAAGATTATAAGTGTTTTTGGGTTCAATGCTTCCAAAAACGTGCATTCTTCTTATAAAGACCTACCTTACAGCTTTACATAAAATCCAAATTCATCAATATTTACCGTTTGTTAATCTAATTCTACGTACTATGTAGTTAACATATATGTGAGATTACGTTGAAATTATGAAATTTTTATATAGAGTAATGATTTTTTTGCTGATGATTCAATGTAAGCAGAATGTTGATAATAATCGCTTTATGGGGGTGTTTAATATTCCGAACAGTATAATTTTGCAAGCTTCTGCAGAAGAGGCACCTGCTGCTGCCCCAGCAGATACTCCCCCGGCTGATGCTGCACCGGCAACGAAACCAGCTGCTGCTCCTAAAAAAGCGACGAAAACAAAGCCAGCGAAAGACCCAAATAAAAAGAAAAAGAAGAAAAGCGGCGGGCTCTTGGGTAGCGTTATGGGAGCTGCAGGCGCGATGGCCACGACTCCAGGAATGATGGGCGGTGGCATGTACGGTCAACCAGGCATGATGGGCGGTGGTATGATGGGTGGCATGTACGGCCAACCGGGCATGATGGGCGGAATGATGGGTCAACCAGGTATGATGGGCGGCATGATGGGTCAACCAGGTATGATGGGTGGCATGATGGGGCAACCAGGTATGATGGGTGGCATGATGGGTCAACCAGGAATGATGGGTGGCATGATGGGGCAACCAGGTATGATGGGTGGCATGATGGGCGGCGGTATGTATGGTCAGAATCCATATCAACAAAATCCATACGGACAACAGCAGAACCCATATGGACAACAGGATCCATACGGGCAGCAAGGGCAAATGGGCGGTATGAACCCATATGGACAACAGCAAAATCCATACGGGCAGCAGAATCAATACATGGGTGGCTAATTATTTTCGTTTAATTAGAAATGTGCAAGGGCAAGTATTGCATATTCTTCATCATAGGATGCGGCGTTTAAAAATCCGCTTTGATGAAGCCTGTTTGCTGGCGCTATAAAATCAGCCACATCATATCTAGCATATTTTATGATTTCATTTTCACCGTCACATACTAAAAGGCCTGATTTATTAGAAATCCATAGATCCTTGTTCTTATCATATGGATAGACACGCAAATAACCGATTGTTAATTTATTGAGACACTTAACTAAAGGTTGATAATGTGCTATTCTGAAAAGGAAACTTTTCAGGAGACAAGCTATGTCAGTAAATTGCAAAAAATGCTCAAGCACAGATCGTGTGAAAAATG
>CAIOTO010000214.1 GCA_903861255.1 uncultured Alphaproteobacteria bacterium
CATATCCAAAAGTGTAACACATCCTGTAAGCGCTAAGCTTATGCCGACAAGTAATATTTTATTATAAATGATATTTTTATTTATTCTTATCTGATTCTTAAGGCTATAAAACATACATTTACCCAATCTTTTTCTTCAAATAATTATTCACCATACCAGGGTTTGCTTTGCCTTCCAGCGCCTTCATCACGCTGCCCACAAAGAATCCAAACAGCTGAACTTTTCCGCCTTTGTACGCCTCGACCTTATCCATGTTGGCTGCAATGATATCATCCACGACTTTTTCAATGACAGATGTGTCTGAAATCTGCTTTAAACCGAGCTCGTCCACTAATGCATCAGGTGCCTTGCCTGATTCCCACATTTTCGCAAAGATGTCTTTGGCGATTTTACCTGAAATCGTGCCATCCATAATTAGGTCAACCAGTTTCGCTAAGTGCTCTGGCTTAAATGGCAATGCATCAAGTGCCACACCTTCACGGTTCATTGCACCAAAGACCTCAACGATCAGCCAATTCGCCATGGTTTTCGCAGCGGCTTTTGTATCCGTTGCCGTACTTGCCTTTACAACCGATTCGTAGTACGCCGCGATTTCAATTTCAGAAACCAAAATATCAGCATCGTATGGACTTAAGCTATAGTCTGCCATAAAGCGTTCTTTTTTAATGTCGGGCAGCTCTGGCATAGTTGCTTTAATGGTGGCAATACGATCGGTCGTCAACACGAGTGGCTTTAAATCTGGATCTGGGAAATAGCGATAATCATGCGCGTCTTCTTTGCTACGCATGGACCGCGTTTCGCCTTTACTTGGGTCAAACAGTCGTGTTTCTTGAACGATTTCACCGCCGGATTCTAAAATTTCCAACTGGCGCTGAATTTCATATTCAATCGCTTGCCCAAGGAAACGAATCGAATTCACGTTCTTAATTTCAGCGCGTGTAGCAAAGGGCGTCCCTGGTTTATGTAGTGATATGTTTGCGTCCACACGCATGCTGCCTTGTTCCATGTTACCGTCACATGTACCGAGGTAACGCACGATGGTGCGAAGTTTTTTCACGTATGCTTGCGCCTCATGAGGGGACCGCATTTCAGGTTCAGAAACGATTTCCATCAACGCAACACCTGCACGGTTTAGGTCGATGTACGAAAGACTTGGGTGCAAATCATGGGTCGATTTCCCTGCGTCTTGTTCCATATGCAAACGGGTTACGTTAATGCGCTTTGGCGTGCCGTCTTCTAAGTTAATGTCGATATAACCGCCAAGTACAATCGGCCGTTCAAACTGTGAAATCTGATAACCCAATGGCAAGTCGGCGTAAAAGTAGTTCTTACGGTCAAACACAGAAATTGGCTGCACATTACCATTAATACCAAGCCCGGTCTTAATCGCTTGATCAACACAACGTTGATTGATAACTGGCAATATACCTGGCAGACCCGCGTCAAGATAATCCACATGCGTGTTTGGATCAGCGCCAAATTCGGCCGAGGCACCTGAGAATAGCTTTGCCTTTGATGAAATTTGCGCGTGTACTTCAAGACCAATGACAACTTCCCAGAGGCCTGTTTTTCCTTCGACGAAATAATTATTTTCTGACATGGGATTAATCCTTCAAAAATGGAAATTGTGCAGCGGCTTCAATCACACTGCCAGCGTTAAACAAACGTTGTTCAGATAGGGCAGGGCCAATTAATTGCAACCCAAGTGGCAAGCCGTCGTCATCCAAACCAGCTGGAATTGAAATACCAGGTAAGCCAGCTAAGTTCACAGTCACCGTATAAATATCTTGCAAATACATCGCAATTGGATCGGATGGAACTTCATCCATACCGAACGCGGCACCTGGTGTTGTGGGAGTCAGCAATAAATCAACATCACTAAATGCCGTTTTAAAGTCATCTGTAATCAGCTGGCGGACTTTTTGTGCGCGTATGTAATAGGCGTCGTAATACCCGGATGACAACACATAGTTGCCGATCATGATGCGGCGTTTGACTTCGGCGCCAAAACCAGCCGTGCGTGTATTTTCGTAAAGTTCGTCGAGCGAGCCGCCTTCAACACGTGCACCATAGCGAACACCGTCATACCGTGCAAGGTTAGCTGATGCTTCAGCTGGTGCAATAATGTAATAGGTTGGCAGTGCATATGGAGTCGTCTTAAGGCTAACGTCACGAATTTCGGCACCAGCGTCTTTTAGCCATTGAATGCCTTTATCGAGTAGCGCGCGCATCGTTGGGGAAAGTCCCTCGATGTATTCTTTTGGAACGCCAATACGCATGCCTTTTACATCGGTTTTAAGATTGGCAAGATAGTTTTGATCAGGCGCCTTTTTACTGGTTGCGTCTTTATCGTCAAAGCTGACCATGTATTGCAACATCAATGCTGCGTCCGCAACGGTGCGCGTAAGCGGGCCTGCTTGATCAAGGGATGATGCGAATGCCACCATACCCCAACGTGAACACAAGCCATACGTTGGTTTAATGCCGACAAGGCCGCAGAATGCTGCCGGTTGACGAATGGATCCACCTGTGTCTGATGCTGTCGCAGCCAATGCTATACGTGCAGCAACTGCTGCCGATGATCCGCCTGATGATCCGCCTGGAACAAGCTTTTTCGTCGGATCGCTTTTGCGTTTCCACGGATTTTCAACACCGCCAAAACAGCTATTGAGGTTAGTTGACCCCATGGCGAATTCGTCCATGTTAAGCTTGCCTAAACAAACCGCGCCTTGGTTCCACAAATTTTGCGTGACAGTCGATTCATATGTTGGCACGAAATTGCCCAGGATTTTCGAACACGCGGTTGTGCGAATGCCTTTTGTGCAGTACAAATCTTTGATGCCAAGTGGGAGCCCTTCAAGACCAGCTGCCATGCCTTTTTGAATACGTTCATCCGACGTTTTTGCATTTGCAAGCGCAATTTCTGGCGTTTCAAGCACGTATGCATTGAGCGAACGCTTGGCCTCCATTTGCTTTAGGTAAGCGGTTGTCAGCTCGACCGATGAAATCTTTTTAGCGGCTAAAGCGTTGCGCGCCTCGACCAGAGTGAGGTTTAATAAATCAGACATATGGATACCTTTATTCGACAACTTTGGGAACGGAAAACATTTCATGGCTGGATGCTGGCGCATTGCTCATTACTTCGGTAACGCGGTTAGGCGCAGTCACGGCATCGTGCCGCTCATGCATTTGCGGCGTTGTTTGATCAAGGTGAAGCTCGACCTTTGATACATCAACGTTTTGCAGTGCGTCAATCCAACTAAAAATACCATTGAGTTGAGCTTGATAATAGGCGGTGTCTGTGTCATTTAGCGTGAGTCGCGATAACTTCGCGACTTTTTTAATGGCTTCAGGTGTAAGGGTCATAATCGTTCCTAAAGGTTTGTGGTTTTGGTGGTGTTATTCTCACCATGTTGATACTGTCGTCCTCGGGCTCAAAAAGTGTCATACCCCGAGCCCCAAAAGTGTCATCCCCGGACTCCCGGCTCCGCCCTTGGGCCGCGGCCGTGGCGAGTGATCCGGGGATCTATAAAGTCGAAGAGGCAAATTAGTTTATATCTTCTTCGTCATTGCGAGGAACCAAAGCTGACGCGGCAATCTATACACTAAAGACCTGGATGGCCACGCCTTACAGGCTCGCCATGACGAAAAAGAGAAACGACACCAAAACCAATACAATTTCATCTGTCCCTAAATTAGGATTATCTAGGCGTTGCGTCAAGGGGGATGGTTTTTAATGAATCATATTTCCATTGAATGCTAAACGTAATCATTCTGAAATAAGAAAAATCACTAGCAGCAAAGCAATAAAATTTATTTAAGCCAGCTTTTTAATACAGCTAGAGTTTGCTTGGCCGGCTCATAACCTAAACGAACAGACTCTTGTGCTAACTTAATAGCTTTAAAAAGATCCGCCTTTTTTGATCCATTTGCAAGTTCTATAGCATAATTGCATAATATTATAGCTAATTTTGTATATATTCTTCCCCCTATTTCTATAGCTTCTCTTAGCAACTTAATAGATTCTGGTAAATTTTTTACAACCCCATTCGAGCCATACGCAAGTTCAATAGCATAATCAGAAAGCATTAACTGTAGTATTTCTTGAGCAGGATTATAGCCTAAACTTAAAGATTCTCTTAATGATTCAATAGCCTTAGATCTGCTCTTTTCGCAACCTTTTATCCCTTGTACATAAGATGAACTTAATTCATACAGGGCTGCCCTTAAATTTATAAACGCTGGCTCATATCCCATTGCAGCAGATTCTCTCAACATTTTAATAGCTTTTGGAATGTTTTGTTCTGCCCCATTTTCTCCCATCATGTGATTATTAGCATCATTATTTAAGATTTTAGCTTTGTTAAAAGTATCCTGATCTAAAACAAATAAAGCTTTGCATGCATTATCAGTTGCGTCTTTAAATCCAAGACGTGAAGCTTCTTTGCAATATTCCAATGCTTTATGGATATCTTTTTCAACGCCATTTTCTCCATTAAAATAATCAGCCCCCAATGCGTCCAACGCAATTGGTAAGTTATTTTCAGCATCTTTATTTGTGGTATCTAACAGCATTGACTCTCTCAAAAGATCCACGGCTTTTTGCCTACTTATTAAAAGACCATTTGTGCCGTTATTATAGTCAGCTGC
>CAIOTO010000215.1 GCA_903861255.1 uncultured Alphaproteobacteria bacterium
AGCCGTCATAAGCTCTTTTATCCAAGGCTCTCTTTCCGCGGAAGATCCGTCAGCAACTTCATCAACCTTAAAAACAAGCTCCTTTGTAGCAGCTGAATCAACTGGAATCACCGCTTTCTTTAGCCCCTTACCTTTACGATATGGTTCTGCTTTCGCTTCGCCATAAAAAACTTTTGATGTTTCACGTGATGCACCATTACTGCGATCACGTCTAGACACACTCGACGCAATACTTTTTTCTACAAACTCATCTACTGAGCCAGCAGCAAAGGATTTGGCTATCTCCAGCAATGAATCATCAACGTCGCCCTTGTCACCAAGACTTAGCTTCTCAGCTACTGTTATTTCTTTAAAATTCTCTTCTTTTGATGAAGAAGATTCCTCCGTCGATATTTCTTCTAAATCATCCACAATATGTAGCTGCGCTAGCTTTTCATCAATAGACAAATCGCGGCCATCTTCTTCCATATTAGCTAAAGGATCAAAATCAGGTTGATTTAAAATTTTTCGGCATGAGGCAATAAACGTTGGCTTTATAGTCACTCCACATTGATCAAGTTTACGCTCATATTCATTCAACAATGATAATAAATCAGCGTTCACACTCGTTGTTTTTCTTTTTATTTCAAGAAACATGTCTGCAAGAGTATCAAAGTGAGCTTTAAACGACTCATATACAAAGAGATAACGACCTTGTGGACTTGCATTAAATGCACGCAACTGCGAATCGCGTAAGTCAGAAAAAGAAACCCAATCAGAATTTATACGAAAGATTTCTGGAAAATATTGGCGAGTTGCTTCTATTGCAGAGTCATTCTCAATTACAGACTGCAACGACCTCTCAAGAATACCTTGAAGAACAGATATATATTTAAAAAATTTATCATATTTAGTTGTGTAAACATTCCAATCATTATATATTTTTCCTCGTTCTCCTTTGATAAAAAACGATGAAAATATTTTTGCTTGTTCAGAGCAATAAGGTCTCAGCATTTTTAAAATTATATCATAATACTCAGTATCTCTAAACTTTGATCCCTGCCCACCAGAGACAGAGTAAAATGCGTCATCAAAGGCATAATCATCAACAGACTTACTTGCCTTTAAACGTTGACTATCTTCTAACGAAATTTTATCAATTTGCTTATTGAACGTCGAAAGAAACGCATACAAGTAATCTATTGAACGTTGACAATCTTCTGAATTTTCAGACCTTAAGATATCATTATAAAGTTTGAAAATTTGCTTATAGGCTTCTTTATCAGCTTTTTTAGCTTTAATGTAGTAATCATATGATAAAATCTCAACAAGGTCAGCAGTGGAAGCAAAATCATGACCTGTAAAATCATAAATTTTGACTTTTTCCTGTTCAATTCTTGTTTTTTTAAGTGATAATCTTTTTTGATTAGCGTCTCTGTTTGATAATGAGGAGGAGGAAATAACCGACACGTTGTCTTTAAGGGTTGAGTATTCCAGTTCCAAAGCTTGAAGATTTTGAAGCATATCAATAATCACATCGCTGTTCTTTTTCCTGCTTTCTAGAATAGGAACAACATACCGTAATGATGACAGCAAATTTTCTTTATTTAAAGGGGAAATTACTGACGCAGTTCCATCTTCATTAACAGGTATAAGCAAAGACTCGCTAAATAAAGCAGATGATTGTGCACCTAAAAGATCAGGCTCTTGACACTCCATGCAAATTCCATTTTGAGAGAACATAAACATAGGTATTAAAAAACTTCGTTTTTTCATCTTCGAACCGTGAATAAATTAAATCAATACTATATATATGTGCATCTTTTATTAATAATCAATAGATATAAATTTATTTTTTTCAACAAACAAAGAACTTCAAATCATAAGTTTAATTCACGTCTAAACTCGATCACCCCAGTGTAAATCCTTCGCTGTCTTATACGCAGCCTTATCTTTTTTTGTCACACACCGTGTTTCAATGACTCCGGATGGCGAACAAACATCCATGTAAATATGACCAGGGCGATGTCGTGGCGTATTAATAACTCGGCCTTTAACACCAGGTATGGCGTTTGCGCTCTCACCAGGAGCAACTAACAAATAGCAATAAGGTTCATCTTCATAACCCATCGTACCCTTTTTAATATCTTGGTGTGCACGGCTCCGGCTTAAACGTTGCCTAAAATGGCACCATTGATCGGCGTTCTGCGCCATGGGGCAAGCCTGCATATGCGGGCACGGTGCTAACACCCGATATCCCAACGCAATCGCTCTATCCCTAAGCTGCAGCAGCAATTTAAACGCTGCAGATGTACCAGGCAAAACCACTAAATTATAAGCTTTTGTCGCTTTTAAGGATGCCTCATAAACGTTAAGCGCTTGCACTTCAGGCATCTCAGTCAATAAATACGACAGCATCACCAAATCTGCTTTTGGAAAAGTGAACTTATGCACAGATTCAGAAATTAAGTTAAACTCGCTAGCGGGGAAAGATGGTCGAAGCACAGCACTCACGGCCTTTATAAACTCAGGCGTTTGCTCAATAAGTGTTGCATGAGATAAAGCAAAATGATTAAGCGCAGCAAGTGTAGCAGTCCCAGGCCCAGCCCCCAGATCGAGTGCTGATTTAACATCATTTTTGTTGTGAATTTCATGTTGCAAAATATGGTCAAGCACTGCGTACGTTGCCGGAAAGCGCGCGTGAACATAAGCGATCATCTCTGCATTTGACTTAAAGCCACTCTCGTTCGTTGAACGATAACGCTTACTTAAATCATCATAGGCAAACTTAAGGGCAGAAGTTTCCCCCTGCCCTGTTTTCATTATTTCGCGTTCTAAACACTGAATGTATTTATCTTTAAACATATATATATCTTATCCACTAATACCATTTTCAAAAATGTTCAGGTAGCAATATCACAAAATTCGAGCAGCGGAGTTTACATATGTAAATGAGCAGCAAAAATATTGTAGTGAGCTGCACTAACTGGCCCTTAGTGAAATTGGGATTAGAAGGCGTCATCAAGTCCCATTTGCGTGCGCACAAAAACAGCCATTGGTTCAAAAACATCGCCCCAATAGTAAATAAGTTTTTCAATTTTTGCGTCCGAGAAACTATGATCCATTCCCAAGAAGTGAATCCAATAAAACAAAAAGACCGCTTCAACGTCCAAAGGATGTGCGTTTGATTGTTCAAAAATCTCAAATAAATTCTCAGTAGCAGCCTCGACAAGCGCTTCATGTCGTGTAAAATCTTCCGGCGACATTTCTTGTTGTGACATCTCACGAATTGTTGTTTGCATTTCAGAAAAATGTGCGCGTGCTTCATCCGTTAAAAAGTCAGCAATTTCATCAGGCAATGTCTTTGAAATTTCAGTGATTTTAGCCACGATCAATGGGATAAACTCTTCCATTTTCTCGATTTGACTCATAAAGAATTCTTCAGTCTCATCACAATTCATAATGACCACTTGCAACCAGTTAGCAAGCAATGTGCTTTGAATCAAATGTGGGTGAACACCCTTTGAAAGCATCTTTGTAATAAACTCATAAATCGTTTCCAATATAAAAAGCATTTCGCTGGATTCTTCATCCAACTCGTCATCGCCTTCATCACCCTCAAATTCCATTTCATCCATGGAATCATGTTCACGAGCATCATCTAAATCGAATTCAGTCGTCGTTGCTGTACTGTTTGGCTTATTTTTCATAAATTACCCCTCTTTTCATGGTTCTGTATAATGAATTATTGGTTTTAAAAACTATCATTTTTATTGTGAGCCATATGCTTTTACAACCGTTAAAAAACCAATGAATTCAAAACTTTAACAACTATAACGAGCTTCAATACAAAATGGTATCCATTATTTTTTGGAAGCCTAACCACTGTTTCTTTAAAATATCGCAATGTTTTTGATGCATGAATGGCCTACAAACATGAATCTCGACATCAATACAATTCATTTTTGCAAAGTGACATTATATGCAAACGATCTTGTTGAAAGAAAATCAGGAAAAGATGTAAAAAAAGCATCTTGTTGTTGAAAAAGGTGTTGACGTGTGAGATGAGTTTGGTTATAACTAACAACACGAGGCGACGAGGAAACAACGGCCTGACGCGAAAGCGGCGGGGTGGGTTTTTTTCGGGA
>CAIOTO010000216.1 GCA_903861255.1 uncultured Alphaproteobacteria bacterium
CTCATATCCAAATTTACCGACCTCAAATCACATCGGTATTGTCAATTCTACACCGTTTTACGGGGGTAGGTCTTGTTTGCGGAGTCGTTCTTTTTTGTATAGGATTTTCCACCTTTACAACAAGTGAAGCAGCGTGGAAAGAATTTATAACTTTTTGGCACTTAATAGGCGGGAAGTTTTGGCATTGGCCACTCATTTTTTCACTGCATTATCACACACTCAATGGAATCAGGCACCTACTGATGAATTATATTGATAATTGCTTTTAAAGCAGTTATTTACGTAATGAAAAGTAACTCTCGAAACAGCAGGGGTAAGCTCGTGCTTCATGAGGAATAAATATTACCTATTCTTATGAGAAGACAAGTGCTTACCCCTGCACCATCTGTGTTTTGAATACGTTAGATGTACGAACCAAGTACTCTTAATTCAGTCATGTACACATCGATTATTTCGGCGTGATATTCTGCTGATAAGTACGAAATTGGTGTGCGATTGTCAGCATCCAACTCGTGTATAGGAAAACCAAAAGCTGATAATTGCTTTACGATAGAAATTTGACGCTCAACGTCTCTCCTCAGATCACTAAATTCGCCTTCATTTTTGCATACTTCAAACAGGAGGCTGGCACCAAGATCATCATATTGACTAGGCAGAATATAATTCGTTTCATGATTATGAAGAATTTTCATCGTATCTAAACGATTTCCACTGCATGCTGCTTTAAATGCATGTTGTTTTCCGTTCAAATCATCGTGTGAAGCACCATACTTAAGAAGGGCTTCAACAACAGCTGGCTGAGCAAAGCAGGATGCACAACTCAATACTGAATATCCGGTTTGACTAACGTTAGGGTTTGCTCCACTTTCTAACAATAATTGCAAAATACCTAGATGGCCCTTTGCGACTGCTTGCATAAGCGGTGAAACCCTGAACTCACACGTGATGTTGACATCGGCACCCCGTTCAATCAATAATTTCGCAAATGGCAGATTGCTATTACCATTGGATCCCAAAAACAACAGACTACGACCATCTCTATCACATGCATCCACATTGCCACCATTATCTAGATATGCTGTGACGGCTGCAAGATCACCTCTGTCGCACGCGTCGAATATATCAACTTCTTGAACGGCAGCTCCAATAGGTCTTTGTTCCACCAATTCGGCTGAATAAGCTGGCGCTGCAAGTGCTACGGCACTGATTAATACTACCTTCAATAAATTCATTTTATAAAATCTTTCTAACACGATGAATATTGTATATTATATATGTGTATGATTAAATCAAAAATCAAGTGCGCGATAAAAAAATAAAATAATCTAAATGCACTTAACCACTTTTATATGCCCACATGCTTATTAATAAATGCTCACGCACTTGACAACAACGCAAGCGAAACCTAGACTTAAATCACGATATTTTAGTGAAATTTTAGAAAATTTATGGCCAATCGTCCATTATCTCCTCATATCCAAATTTACCGACCTCAAATCACATCGGTATTGTCAATTCTACACCGTTTTACGGGGGTAGGTCTTGTCTGCGGAATACTTCTTTTTTGTATAGGATTTTTTACTTTTACAACAAGTGAAGCAGCATGGAAAGAATTTTTAACTATTTGGAATTCACTAGGCGGAAAATTTTGGCAGTGGCCACTCATTCTTTCACTGCATTATCATACACTCAATGGAATCAGGCACCTACTGTGGGATATTGGTTATGGCTTTGAAATCACAACCGTTACACAAACAGGTATAATCACCCTTGCCTTAAGTCTAATTGCAACGCTTCTGTTTGCTCTTTTCTGTAAACTCATTTAAGTCACGGAGAATCCTTATGCGTGCGTCTAAACATTGGTTGCATCAACGTATCACAGCAGTCATTCTTTGCTTTTTCATTCCAGGATTTTGGTGGCTAATAAAAGCAATAAATACATCCTCATATCAAGAATTACATACAAAATTGTGTAGCCCTATCGTTTTGATACTTCTATCAACAGCACTCCTTTTTGTTCTCTATCATGCACGATTAGGTTTATCAGTTGTTATTGAAGATTATACGCAACAGGTAAAACGAAAAGTACTCTTGTTCCTATCTGATGCAGTTCTGCTATTACTACTGCTAACCTTCATTTGCTCAATCCTAATGCTTTTAAAAGGAATCTAAACAGATGACGCAGTCCACTTATACAATTATTGATCACCAATATGATGTTGTCGTGTTGGGCGCGGGCGGTGCGGGCCTTCGGGCAACCTTAGGAATGTGCGCAGCTGGGCTTAAAACGGCATGCGTAACAAAAGTATTTCCAACCCGCAGCCATACCGTCGCAGCACAAGGCGGCGTTGGTGCTGCACTCAACAATATGGGCGATGGCGATGATTGGCGCTTTCACTTTTATGACACGATTAAAGGATCTGATTGGCTTGGCGATCAAGATGCCATTGAATATATGTGCAAGAATGCTATTCCAGCTGTTGTTGAGTTAGAACATTTTGGCGTTCCTTTTTCACGTACTGCTGAAGGACGTATTTATCAACGCCCCTTTGGTGGGCACACGATTAATCAAGGCGAAGGAATGGCAAAACGAGCCTGCGCGGCAGCTGATAGAACGGGGCATGCAATTTTACATACACTATATCAGCAATGCCTCAAACATGAAGCTGAGTTTTTTATCGAGTATTTCGCGCTTGATCTCATCATGGATGAAGACGGAAAGTGCCGTGGGCTTATCGCATGGTGCCTTGAAGATGGAACAATTCATCGTTTTCAAGCACATACAGTTGTTTTGGCCACGGGCGGCTATGGACGCGCATTTTTCTCGTGCACATCAGCGCACACCTGCACTGGTGATGGCAATGCCATGGCACTTCGAGCTAACCTTCCTTTACAAGATATGGAATTTATTCAGTTCCATCCAACGGGTATTTATGGGTCTGGCTGCCTTATTACCGAAGGCGCGCGCGGCGAAGGTGGTTATTTAACTAACTCAACTGGCGAACGTTTTATGGAACGTTATGCACCAAACGCAAAAGACTTAGCATCCCGTGACGTAGTAAGCCGCGCCATGACCATTGAAATTTTAGAAGGACGAGGCGTCGGCCCAAAACAAGATCATATAATGCTGCATTTAGAACATCTTGACCCCAAAGTTCTTCATGAAAGATTGCCCGGCATTTCGGAAACAGCAAAAATTTTTGCAGGCGTTGATGTTACGAAAGAACCTATTCCTGTACTGCCAACCGTACATTATAACATGGGTGGCATCCCCACAAATGTTCACGGAGAAGTTGTACGCGGCGCTTCAGAAACGATTGTGCCTGGATTAATGGCTATTGGAGAGGCTGCCTGCGTATCTGTGCATGGCGCCAATCGATTAGGTACAAATTCGCTGCTCGATTTAATTGTCTTTGGCCGTGCAGCAGCCTTGCGTGCAAAAGAACTGATTGCACCCAATACCGCACATGATCCACTCCCCATTAATGCTGGCGAATCAACACTTAACTGGTTTGATAAACTTCGTCATGCAAATGGCACAATCAAAACGGCTGAAATTCGTTTGAAATTACAAGAAACAATGCAACGACATTGTGCTGTTTTTAGAAAAGATGAAATTTTATCAGAAGGAATTAAGCAAATAGATGGCATTGGTCACATGATGTCAGATGTGCAAGTCAATGATCGATCGCTCATTTGGAATACGGATCTAGTAGAGGCGATTGAACTACTTAATCTGTATCAACAATCGGTCGTTACAATTCATTCAGCATTAAATCGAACTGAGAGTCGCGGCGCACACGCACGTGATGATTTTCCAGAACGCGATGATGTGAACTGGATGGTACATACGCAAAGCACGCTTGGGTCAGATGGCGAAGTTTCGTTTGAACAACGCCCCGTGCATTTATATACGATGACAGATGAAGTGAGTGTTGTTCCACCAAAGAAGAGAACGTATTAAGTGTACGTTATTATTCCGTTTTATTTTCCCTTATTTGACTTATTTCAGCTTCTGTAAAGCTATAGTTTTCACTGCAAAATTCACACAAAACATCGATTTTGCCCTCAACAAGTGTTTCTGCAAGATCTTCTTCTGAGAAATTAGTCAAAATTGTTTCGATACGTTGCTTTGAACAATGACAACGTGCTTGAATCGTTTTAAGTGGAAAAATATTTAAATCACGCTCATGAAACAAACGATGCAAAAGTGTTTCAGCTGAAATATCAGCAGATAATAATTCAGATGGAGTAATTGTTGCTAAAAGACTGATATCCGTGAACCAATCGTCTTCTTCTTTTTCAATCGTTTCAGAATCTTTTGAATGATCTATTGGCGTTCTTTGTAATAGCAATGCACCTGCTAAATATGTATTACCACCATCCAGTGCATTCAAAAAATCAGTACATACAAATAGCCCTGTAGGAACTTGGTCTGATTGCCTAAAATAATGATGCATGCACTCTGCTAGCGTTGCGCCATTTAATTCAATAATCGCTTGATAATTTTCGGCTTGATGCTCGAGCGAAACAGTAAACACTAAATTGCCGCCACTAAAAAGCTGAGCGAGTGATGGATTTTGTGTGCCCTGCAAAAGCGTCGATAAAGCGTCATCATCCCACGTCGCACACGCACGCATATCACCATTACTGCCTACATCAGCAACAACCATACGAATGAGCGGGCTATTTGTAATTTGCAACGTAATGGCACCATTGGTCTTCATATCCATAATGAGTGCAGCACCAAGTGCTAGCATTTCAGCAATATATTTATTGATAATTTCTGGGTATTTATGCTTCTCTGTGATATCTGATAACGCCGAACCTAGGCGCACAAGACGACCACGAACCATTGCACCATCTAATGCAAATGGCACAATGTATCCTTTTAACTTCTTTTTTTCAACCAAACTAATAACGTTGTCCATACAATCTACGCAACACTTAGGGACATGGGTTTAAGATGCCCAAATAAACCAAATAACAAATGGTGCTATTATAAAACCAATTTTTATATATTTTCTAAAAAGAATATTAGTAGGCACAGCATTACTATTTGCGGCCTTGTTCACAAAATATTGAAGTGTGTATGTTGCTAATGGATTCATAAACGCCTTCACTTTCTTTTTTCAACTGGCACAAATTGTCGTTCAACTTTACCACGATATAGTTGTCTTGGGCGACCTATTTTTTGCAATGGATCAGATATCATTTCAAGCCAATGTGCAACCCAACCAACGGTTCGCGCAACAGCAAATATAACAGTAAACATTGAAACAGGAATTTTCATTGCACGGAAAATAATCCCTGAGTAAAAATCCACATTTGGATAAAGCTTACGTTCAACAAAATAGGGATCCTGCAATGCAATTTTTTCAAGTTCCATCGCCAATTTTAACAATGGATCATTTTTTATTCCTAGCTCCTCAAGTACTTCGTGGCATGTTTCACGCATGATTTTTGCGCGTGGATCATAATTTTTGTAAACCCGATGACCAAATCCCATCAAGCGAAATGGATCATTTTTATCCTTTGCACGATTAATAAATTCAGGAATACGATCGGCAGTACCAATTTCTTGAAGCATATTAAGAACTGCCTCATTTGCACCACCATGTGCAGGTCCCCAAAGAGCAGCAATACCAGATGCAATGCACGCAAAAGGATTTGCCCCGCTTGATCCAGCCAATCGAACTGTTGACGTCGATGCGTTTTGCTCGTGGTCCGCGTGTAGAATCAAAATACGATCCATTGCTCTTTCTAAAATCGGATTAATAATATACTCTTCCGACGGCACTGCGAACATCATACGGAGAAAATTACCCGAATAGCTAAGATCATTTTTAGGATAAACAAATGGCTGCCCAATGGAATATTTATAAGCCATACCAGCAATTGTTGGCATTTTTCCCACTAAACGGAGCGCAGCTACTTCTCGTTGCACTGGATCTTTAATATCAAGACTATCATGATAAAAAGAAGAAAGCGCACCAACAACACCAACCATAATTGCCATTGGATGAGCATCACGTCTAAAACCATTATAAAAGGACCTGATTTGCTCATGCACAAACGTATGATATGTTACATCTTCAGATAAACGAGCACGTTGAGATAGAGTAGGAAGTTCACCATAAAGCAACAGATAAGTAACTTCTATAAAATCACTACGTTCAACTAAGTCTTGTATTAAATATCCACGGTAAAGCAACCTGCCTTCGTCACCATCAATAAATGTAATTGCTGACTCGCAACTCGCTGTAGAGGTAAATCCAGGATCATACGTTAATAAACCTGTTTGTGCATAAAGCGTACTTATGTCAAGGGTAGATGGTCCATCCGTACCACTTAAAACTGGCAAGATTATTGTTTTGTCGCCAAAAATTAATTGGACAGTTGTTGGAGATCCATTAGACATTATGCATATCGCTTTCTAATTGATTATTTACAATACTTTAAACTCTATAAAGCAAAAAAATCAAGGATTTATGTATTTTAAATAATGAATGAAAAATACAATTAAATTTTGTTTTCACAACTATATAAGCATAAAATAATTGAGACACTTAACTAAAGGTTGACAGAAAAGATGCCATGTACGCCCCTATAAACTTCGGCTCATGAGCGTAATAATGAAGTCGCAATGACAAGTCAACCATTTCTAGACTTCGTGA
>CAIOTO010000217.1 GCA_903861255.1 uncultured Alphaproteobacteria bacterium
CAGATTCTCCCTCACGGAAGACACCCTTGCCTAGACTCGCACTTCCGACTTCCACGGCGTGCAGCGGACTTTCACCGCCTGGACTATATGACTCATGCTATTCACTTCACATAAGTCCCTGCGCCATGCTTGGCGTCACTGAAAAAATGCCCGGATCAAATCCGGGCAATATAAAAGTGAGAAACGTAGGCGTTGGTACCCTCATATTTTGCTAAGCATTTGAATCAGGTAATAACCTTTGCCTGATTTGTTCAAAAAAGAATTCCGGAACGTCATTTTGTCCGTGTAAAATATTTGCCACATTAAATACATAGCGTAGTGTGTGCATAAGCATTCTATTCATATTATGTTGATCTATGCCGCAAGGGGTAGGACCTAAATTAGCTGCCCCGCTTAGTGCTAGTCGATCGTCGAATAACTTTTCAATGATGCTAAAACCAGAACCTTGTGATTTTTCAAACAAAAAGTGTTGCGCAAGTTTGTTTCCACTTAACCCCAAACGAATCAGTTCAATCGTATTTTCTTTGTGTATTTGCGCAAGGTTGCCCAATGTGCGCTCTTCCGCTACTAGTGATTCTTTGCTTTGAATACCAAGGTGCGTTACCAGTGGTGTTGACTCAAACAAACTGTCTGTATAGGCTGTTGCTAAATAAAAGGATGCTCGTTCAATGCCGTCCTCGCTTAACTCACGTAATTTTTGCAAACGTTCAGCTGCTGTAGCTAGGCCTAGATCAATTAGGATTTCTGTTGTGAAAAGTGGTTTGTCAAATTGACAAATCGCATCAGCTATTATTTGTTTTGCACCAGGAACAATTGCACAGATACGGTCAATCTCAGCAATTCGCTCAGCATTGTTTCCTGGGTTACGTGCTGTGCTGTCCCGAAGAAAATCTTTTAAGTAAAGATCGGCAATTCCTACTGTTTTAACTTCTTCGGCGAGCACTCTTAGTACGTCACCTAACGGCTCTTCTGGACTTGCGCTGGTCATGCCATAAAGGGTTTCTTTATAACCAACTGGCCAGGTTGCACTGTCGCGTGATTTTTCAATTGGTGTGAACGCGAGGCTTTGTGAAAGTGGTAGATTATTTGTTGCGATGGCGATGAAGAACTCAAACCATTCTTTTTCAGCATCGGCTTCTGGTATTTGGTTAGTGCTTAAACGATACCATTGTGTGGCGCGCCAAAAATCATGCCCGGCATCTGTACCAAGATCTGCGAGTTTGCGTATTCTTTCATTAATGTCTAATGTCTCGCCATCCATTGTTTTGTCTTTAAAAAGGTAAAAAGCGCGTAAATATTGAAATGGAGTGCTGCCGCAATCCTTTAAATCCTGAACATCTGCTTGTTGTTGCGGGGAAAGTATGTCCCATGGTCTGCCGAGCAAAGATTCAGCCCAGCCTATACTCCACAGATGTCGTGCTGCGATTGTATTATTTTTTTTGCTATTGGCACGTTTGGCACTCGATCCTTTTAGGAGCAGGGCTTCTCTGTCAACTGCGATTGGTGTTGTATTCATGAACGCCATTAAGATTGCTTTTTGTATGCTGTCTGGTTGCGGGTAAAAATGTGCTTTTTCAAGCAGAATGACAATAGCTGCAGGATCTTTGATGTCGTTTAATAATGATTCTAATTGGGTTGTGGATAATACTCTGTTAACAGCAATGTTTAGATCAGTTAAAATTACTCTTAGGTTGGCATTGTCGCAATCGTTAGCCATTAAGTTTGTAAGATCAAATGACGACAGTAATTCTGTTGTTGATATGCTTCTATCCTCAGCTATGGTTTGATCAGGATTTGCGAGATGTAATGGGGTAAGGTTTAGCGCAATTCCACCAAAGATACCAAATTTTAAATCAACGAGAATCATCAAACTGCGTATCATTTCTGCGCGTGCTGCCAGCACCTCTTCTGTGCTTTTGCCAGGTGCAATTGTTTCAAGGGCGTGGCCATTGATAACGATTGGTTGCTCGATTGGCGCTGCTACAAGTGCCAGGTTTTGTAGTGCTTCGCTAACTTCTTCTGTTGCTGCACTTGATGTTGCTGAGTACGCGAAAGTTGTAGCCATGTTAAATCCTAACAAAAATATGATACGTGAAATACGCATGGAGGAATCCTTTTAAAATGTTTCATATGCAGATTATATTAAATTTTACTAAAATTATGTTAACATGATTGCGCGAAATCCAACATAGCAAACTTGACATCTCCCCCAAGTACTCGTTAGTCTTAGGTAACATCTGAAATAAAAAAATAAGAAAAACAGATCGTCACCTCTTAAAAAATGGATCATCATTATGTCAGAAATTGCTTTTATCACTGCGCGCGAAATTTTAGATTCTCGTGGAAACCCAA
>CAIOTO010000218.1 GCA_903861255.1 uncultured Alphaproteobacteria bacterium
AATGCCTGCAGAAACAAAAACTATGTTCAACGCATATAAAAAAGAGCCTGATTTTAAAGAGGCTTTATCTGGAATAAAAAATGGCGGCATTATATATGCCACAAAAATATCACGCTACTTTTCGCCAGGAAATTTATTTAATGCATTTGACCAGGCAGGATTTGGAACTTTAGCATTGTACGTTTCGAACATAAAAGGACATTTAGTACCTAATGGTAATGATTGGATCGAACCCAGAGATTTTGTTATAGCAGTGAATGATGTGCGCAATGAAATTGCAAGAGTTGGCATTATTGCAACAATTCTTGAATAATTAATACCATTAGATTATGGACCAGAAAAAAGCTTAAAATGAAATGACCGACAAACGTACAATATTCTGGTTCAGACAAGACCTTAGACTGTCAGATAACCCCGGGCTTTTGGAAGCTGCGAGAAATGGCACTGTCTTACCAATTTATATTTCAGACGATGCAAGCGCTGCTGAGTTCAAAATGGGTGGCGCAAGCAAATGGTGGCTGCATCATTCACTAAATTCCCTCAACGAATCATTAGATGGCAAACTTAACATCTATAAAGGTTCAGCCAAAGATGTGCTGCAGACGCTCATCAAAACAAACACGATTCATGCTGTTTACTGGAATCGATGCTTTGAACCATCGCGCATTCGTGATGACACCGAGATCAAAGCCGAACTAACAAAGCTTGACATTGAATGTAAAAGTTTTAATGGGTCCCTGCTGTGGGAACCATGGGAAGTGCTTAAAAAAGACAACACCTACTATAAAGTATTTACCCCTTTTTATCGAAATGGATGCTTGAGTGCGAAGCCTCCGCGCATACCACTGCCCAAACCAGAAAATATCAAATGTATTAAAGACGACAAATCACAAAGCATTCATGATTTAAACCTTTTACCAACAATCCCATGGGATAAAAAAATGGAACCCTATTGGGAGATTGGTGAAGATGCCGCACACAAAAAGTTACATACATTTTTAGAAAACGGCTTGCAAGACTACAAAGAATGTCGAAATTACCCAAGCAAACCAAATACGTCACGCTTATCACCGCACCTTCATTTCGGGGAAATATCACCCAACCAAGCATGGCATGCCGCTCAACATTATGGGCATGCGCATGGCGTGGAAAATGATCTTGATTGCTTTTTAAGTGAGTTAGGCTGGCGCGAGTTTTCGTATTACTTGCTGTATCATTTTCCAGATCTACCGGTTAAGAATTTTCAAAGCAAATTTGATCACTTTCCTTGGCAATTTGATGCCAATCTTTTAAAAGCCTGGCAGCACGGGCAAACGGGTTACCCCATTGTCGATGCTGGCATGCGCGAACTCTGGCAAACAGGGTATATGCATAATCGTGTCCGTATGATTGTCGCATCTTTTTTGATAAAGAATTTGGGCATCCACTGGCATTATGGCGAAGATTGGTTTTGGGATTGCTTGGTCGATGCTGATCTTGCAAGTAATAGCGCAAGCTGGCAATGGGTTGCAGGATCTGGCGCAGATGCCGCACCTTATTTTAGAATTTTCAATCCCATTCTGCAGGGCGAGAAATTTGATCCCGACGGCACCTACACACGTCACTTTGTTCCCGAACTTAAGAACATCCCAAATAAATATTTGTTTAGCCCATGGAAAGCACCTGAACATGCGCTAAAGGCCTCAGGGGTTGTTTTAGGAACAACGTACCCGAAACCTATTGTTAATTTGGAACAATCGCGTGATCGCGCGCTGCAAGCGTATCAAGCGTGTAGAAACATTTAAGCGCGCAAAGAAAACAATATATTGACACATAAAATTTAAACACATACCATATATAGTGTTACATGGTGTTTTATGTAAGACGTTACATAAAACTTATACCATTTTCAAAAAGTTTTGAGTAGCAAGGCTTCAAGATTCGAGCAGCGGAGTTTACAAATGTAAATGAGCAGCACAGGTATCGCAGAAGGCTGCACTAATCGAAATTTAGTGAGATTGGTATTAAAAGGGAATTTGGTTAAACACCAAAGCTGCCCCCGCAACTGTAAGCGATGAGTATCTTTTTATCTTTGCCACTGGATTTCTAAAATCTGGGAAGGCCAAGAAGATGCAATGACGCGCAAGCCAGGAAACCTGCCTATAACAAAAAATAATAAATCATCGGGCGGGGTGCACCGGTAGAGGAAAATTAAGTGCCTGCGCTTTTTTTCGCTATCACCTGCCCTCATTAAAAAGAGGGTTAAATATGAGAAGCAATATAACAAACGCCTACGACTTTGACCACAATGGTCATTTGATCGACTACCAACCACAAAATCTTATTAAATTCCCCGAAACGCAAGAGCAAAAAGACCTATACCGAAAATCGGCACAAAAATCGGATGTTAAATCCAAGGTAGCCGCATCAGACATCGTATTAGATTTCACGCGCGACAACCTGTTAACTGATTTTGGCAAAGCAACGCTGGATGATCGCTATTTGCTCGATGGTGAAAACTACCAACAAATGTTTGCACGCGTTTCATCGGCTTATGCCGATGACCTTGCGCACGCACAACGTCTGTATGATTACATGTCACAATTATGGTTTATGCCATCGACACCAATTCTATCGAATGCAGGCGCTAAACGTGGCCTGCCGATTTCATGTTTTCTCAATACAGTTGGCGACTCATTAGATGGCATCACAACCACGTGGAATGAAAATATTTTGTTGGCATCTAACGGTGGCGGCATCGGCACGTATTGGGGTTTTGTGCGCGGCATTGGTGAATCTGTTGGACGAGCAGGCAAAACGTCAGGCATTATTCCATTTATCCGTGTGATGGATTCGCAAACACTTGCCATTTCACAAGGCAGTCTTCGCCGTGGATCTGCCGCA
This sequence comes from uncultured Alphaproteobacteria bacterium, assembly GCA_903861255.1. Taxonomy (GTDB): domain Bacteria; phylum Pseudomonadota; class Alphaproteobacteria; order Paracaedibacterales; family CAIOTO01; genus CAIOTO01. Next base: position 2,884 of record CAIOTO010000218.1, read on the forward strand.
GTTTATCTAGATGTACACCACCCAGAGATTGAAGAGTTCCTTGAAATCAGAAAGCCATCTGGCGACTTTAACCGGAAAAGCTTGAACTTACACCACGGCATTAACCTTACTGATGAATTCATGGAAGCTGTGCGCGATGATGTAGATTTTGCATTGCGATCACCAAAAACGAAAGAGCCAATAAAATTCGTCAATGCGCGTCAGTTGTTTCAAAAGATCCTTGAAATGCGTCTACAAACGGGTGAGCCTTATTTGATTTTTATCGACTCTGCCAATCGCGCTATGCCCAAGCATCAGCGCGAATTGGGACTCAATATTTGCATGTCAAACTTATGTAGCGAAATTTTGCTGCCCACAGGCCCAGACCATCTAGGCAAAGATCGCACGGCAGTCTGCTGCCTTTCCTCGCTCAATGCCGAACAGTGGGATCAATGGCATGATCACCCGCATATTATCGAAGATGTATTCCGTATGCTTGATAATGTATTGCAAGAATTTATCGATACAGCACCCGATGGTATGGCACGTGCAAAATATGCGGCTATGCGTGAACGATCGGTCGGCTTGGGCTTAATGGGTTTCCATTCATTCTTACAACAAAAAGGAATCCCTTTTGAAAGCGTAATGTCCAAATCATGGAATATGCGCATGTTCAGACATATTCGACGTGCAGCGGACGCCGCATCAGTAACTCTGGCAACTGAACGCGGTGCTTGCCCAGACGCAAAGGAACGTAACATAAATACACGCTTTAGTCACAAACTTGCTATCGCCCCTACCGCATCTATTAGCATTATTTGCGGCGGCACATCAGCGTGCGTAGAACCTATCCCCGCGAATATTTACACACACAAAACACTGTCAGGAAACTTTGCCGTTAAAAATATCTATTTAGAAAAATTACTCACCGAAAAAGGTATAAACAACGACCCCACATGGCAATCTATTGTTGAGCGAGAGGGATCCGTTCAGCATATTGATGCACTTACGCCAATGGAAAAGGATATCTTTAAAACAGCATTTGAAATTGATCAACGCTGGGTTGTCGAGCTCGCAGGCGATCGCGCACCATTCATCTGCCAAGGACAATCCATTAATTTATTTCTGCCCGCAGATATTAACAAATGGGATCTGCTTATGCTGCATTGGTCAGCTTGGGAAAAAGGCGTCAAAAGCCTTTATTACTGTCGTTCAAAATCAATTCAACGCGCCGAATTTACCGGCGGTGAAGGCAAACAAACTGTAGCATTTGAAACCAAACGTACTGATTACGAGGAATGCCTGTCGTGTCAGTAAACTCTTACCTTCTTCTTGTCATTCCCTACCCCCTTTCTTTGTCATTCCCGCGCAGGCGGGAATCCAGGAAAAGTAAAGAAAACCACATTAAAGGCTGGATCCCCGCCAAGCATAGATTACAGAGCAGTACAAACACATCAACAAGAAAGACCAAGCCCCATGAACAACACACACAACTACGCACATGAAAATCCACTTGCCCTCCAAGGAAAAGGCGTCATCAGTCTACTTGAAACGTCAAATGGTTATGATGTTGACCGTTATCCTTGGGCTTTTTCCGCCTGGAAACGCCAACAGCAAATTCACTGGATGGGCGAGGAAGTCCCGCTTGGTGAAGACATTAAAGATTGGAATAGCAATCGACTCAGCCCACAAGAGCGAAATCTACTCACACAGATCTTCCGCTTTTTTACGCAGTCAGATGTTGAGGTCAGCGATAATTATTTCAAGCGCTACATCCCCATCTTTCAACCCCTTGAACTACAAATGATGATGGCAGCATTTACCAATATGGAAACGGTGCACATCGATGCGTATGCCTTGCTGCTTAAAACATTGGGGATGCCAAAAACTGAATTTCAAATGTTTCGTGAATATGATTCCATGCGTGCAAAAGCAGATTACATGCACACCTTTGGCACCAGCACATGTGCTGATGTAGCGCGTACTCTCGCCATGTTTGGCGCATTCACTGAAGGCATGTCATTGTTTGCAAGCTTTGCGATGTTGATGAATTTCCCACGCTTTAATAAAATGAAAGGTATGGGGCAAATCGTTAGCTGGTCAGTGCGCGACGAATCACTCCATTGCGAATCAATCATTCGTTTATACCACGAATGGGCACGCGAAACAGGCGCTGTAACCAAAGCTGTTGCAAATGATATCATTGAGGTAGGAACAACAATGGTTTCCTTGGAAGATAAATTCGTAGATTTAGCCTTTGAACAAGGTGCCGTAGAAGGCATGCAAGCCCAGGATATCAAGAATTATATTCGCTACATTTGTGATTGGCGATTGACACAGTTAAAATTAAAACCTGTGTATGGATATTTTGAAGAATCTGGTGGCGGGTATAAACAAAAACAAGAGCACCCCCTGCCCTGGCTTAGCGCAATCTTGAATGGTGTTGAACATGCTAATTTCTTTGAAGCACGCTCAACGGAATATTCCAAAGCAGCCACACAAGGTGACTGGCATGGGGATGATGGCGTTTGGGCTACATTTGAAAAACAGAGAAAGGCGTAGAATTGCACACACGAGAACCTGTGGATAACTCTGTGGATAAATATAAAGGCAATTTACATAAAAATTGACAAATTCGCTTCTATGGGTGTTCTTTTAACAAGAAACACCCAAAAGAACATACAGTTTTATTGAATTTTTAACGCAAAATAAAATAAAAAGTTATATTTGCATCGCGCATCAAAATTGAAAATGCACGAAAAAATAAGTGTGGATAACTTTATTTCATTTCATCATATTCTTCTCTAGTTTTCCTCCAGCGTAACTGGGAGATCCATCTTTAAGCATTACATGGGCCTAATCGAGTAGGAGGAGCCTCACAGCTCCGTCCTCTCACACCACCAGTACAAGCGATGTCGCATACGGCGGTTTCAGTTAAACTTTTACCAGAGCTTTATCCGGCAGTATATCTTTAAG
>CAIOTO010000219.1 GCA_903861255.1 uncultured Alphaproteobacteria bacterium
AATTTCAGATTTAATTTTTTAGGATGTTTTTGAGAATGAAGATTAAAATATTATTTATGGGCATATTGACATTACCTCTTATGGATAATCATGTTTTTTCGTCAAGTCTTCCAGCTGAAAAATCTTTATCCAGGGAATCTTCTTCTCGCTATTCTCAGTTATCATCAGAGTATATGGACTTAATTAAGAGAGATCTCATCGCACACAAGGAGGCCGGAGGCGATCCGAAGTCTTTTGTGTTTGTATTTGATGTGCATGGTGTATTGACTTCTCATGCCAATCCTGATGAAAGCGCCCGTCCTGAATACGCACGTGTTAGGATTGTGAATTTCTTAAAAGAATTAAAAAGATTAGGTGCAACAGTCGTTATATCAAGTGCGTGGAGCGATCCTGCACGAACGGCTCAAAGTGTTCGTGCTGCAGGGTTAGGTGATCTTCTTTCAAAAGAGATAACAATAACACCCGACTACCTTATGGGCGCAATGCGTGATGTTGTATATATTGGGCCTTCTGTTATTTCAGTAAAAGATGACACATCTGCGTCTTATTTTTATGGTAAAGCCTTAGCAGGCATCCTTGCAGCAAGAGACGTTGAAATTAATCGGCTTTATTTGTTTGATGATTCCGAAAGAAATCTTAATCTGTTTTTAGATCAAGTCGAACGCATTCAAGGCAGGCACTCACCAGGCATGGCTCGTTTTGAGGCTGTTCCAGTAAAAATAGCATCTTTGAGTACCTACGAATTTAGTATTAATGCACAATGTGATGATTTAAGCGGAGCCATTCCTAATGGAGCTTTTGTTGAATTTTTTATTAATGGAACACGTATTGCATCCCTCCCTCTTGCTGTTTATAACCGCAGAGAGACTATTGTGATTAAGGATCGAATTGCATTTGACGGCAATGAGCTTGATCAAATTCAACTCACATACAGGATTGTTGATAAAAACGGGACTGCATCAGAAACATTTAATGCTACTGGAAATAGAGGAAGCTTAATATCATTAATTGAAGACGGGAATGTTGTTAATGGAATAACTGTTGAGTTAAGTCAAAGTGCATCATCAGCCATTAACACGCCACCTATACGTATGCAATTAACAGGTGTTAGACGTGCAGAGCTAGCTATACCTAGAGGGGTTTCACCTGCATTGATTTCGCAATCAGGGGTTCCTTTGCCCGTATACAATCAGCGAAATCCACTTGATCTTACTGCGGCGCCTAAATTTGAATCATTATTAAAATCTCGCCAAGCCTCTAGTAACGGCGCCAATGTATCGAGTGATGATTCCCAGCAACCATTAAGTACGATAAAAAGACCGCCTTTTTCTTTGGGTGCTATGTTTAAACTTCCTGGAGAGGAAACGAGAGGCGGTAATGCTGAGTCAGTATCAAGTGCTGGTGCAGGGATCGGCGGCGGGCGTGTGTCACAATATAACCCACAGGAAGCTTTTGATTGGAACGCTTTCGCAAAAAAACAAAAACTTATTTTCGACAATTTGAATCCTGAATTTACAATTTTTCTTAAACAAGATTTTATAGATCCAGAAAAGGAACTTGAGATTAATCAAAAACTTATTGAAAGTCTCCCTCACCTTCCAGCCAAAGTAACTAAATTCAACAAGCCTGCAGTTCAATATTTATCAGAAGATTTGCAAGCAAGAAATAATGTCCTAGAAACAAAGATCGTGCAGAAAGAAGCTTTTCTAGTTCAGGAGAATAATCGAGAAATTTACGCTATTCTTTCTAAATATAATTTTGATTTTAAAAGCAGTGGCGTTATGCCTCGTCCTTTGTCATCAAACCGTTTAGTCAAATCAGTAGCTGCATATTTTCAACCTACAGAAGAAGAATTTGCTGTGTTGAGTGCAAGGATTAGCCATCCTGGGATGCAGGACGCGATAAATGCATTAAGAACAAAATTACCAAGAGAAGAGAGTTTTAATGACCTATACATGCGGCTAGAACGTTATTTATCAATGCGCCCAGAGCAATTTATGAAAACTTTTGATAGCATTAGCCAGCAAAAAGTATTAACAAATAAACGCCTTCATTTTGGAATACTTTCAAGAAATGTTGTCAGTGCTCATAAGCAATTGAAAATTATTTCGGATGTTCTTAATAAGTTAATAACACAGCAAAGAGGAAATACTGGAACTCTTAGAGTGCTACAAGAAGATGTAATGGCCGATATAGAAAATGCTCGTGCATTAACAATAAGTATTGAATCCACCCTTTCTCAATCTCTTCCACTTGAAGAAAGAGTTGGCGATAACATACTGGATGTTAAATATGCATCTGAGACTACACCTACCCATGTAAGAGAGAATCTTCACAAATTTGATTTATCTCCTGAAGCAAAAGAAGTGCTATTTGAGCAAGGAAAAGAGAAATTAACAAGTAAAATTAGTGTAGAAGGATACGAACGTAAAGTGCATCGGGTTCCACATGTTGTGCAAGATGACGTGCCTTTCATCATGAATATTTTAAATAATAGGCTCTATATATTGCCATTTGAGTCACAAGAGGGTTTCCACCATCATCATATTTTGGGTGGAGGTGCAATAGATGCAGCTGGTATTGTAACATTCCGAGATGGTAAAATTTATCACATTTCAGCAGATACAGGGCATTACAAGTCATCTGTTACACATCATTTGTATAATGCTATTAAATATATTCCAAGAAGCTGGTTCCACCCTGATGCCAAAGTCAGCAATTTGTCTCCAGGTGCAGATGGATATAAGGAGATGCCATATCAGAATTTTATTGAAGGCGGATATGATGACGAACGATTCTGGCAAGAAAAGAAGCTAGGAAAAGATGCAATAGAAGGGTATCACATAAATCCTAGAAAGACTCTTTATCGCCAACCCTCAGAAAGGACGCCATCTTCATCTTCAATGGAGAGGAGAATGCAATATGCTGCAGCAGTTAGTGAAGAGGAAAAGGAAGAAGCGAGTGAAGGAAAAGCAGACCCAAAAACTGAGGAAACAGATCATAACAAACGTTGATGTAATAGACTTCGTTCAAAATTTAGCGAGAAAAATTACAAAGGCAAAACCTGAATCACCACTTTTGAAAACAAATGAATCATGATATGCTGGGTAGAATTTAGCGCACACGTTATATCTTTTTAGGATATGTTGCGCCAGCAAAAAAGCAGGAGACACTTCCTTGAACCCAATGATTCGTAATGCCATTATGTGGTTTGTTATATTTGCCACTGGAATGTGGCTTTTTCAAACGCTTGTTGATAATCCATCAAAACGTGCTTTAAAGGCAATTGCTTATTCAGATTTTATTCGTGAAGTTGATGGGAACAATGTTGCTGAAGTGATAATGGTTCAGCCCAATATGACAGGGCTTCCGTTTCATGTGAAATCAAAAGATGGAAAAGAATACCAAGTGGTTGCCGTTGGTGACACTAAGTTAACTGAGCGTTTGACTGAAAAGGGTGTTAGCTTTAGGGCGACACAGTACGAGCAAGACACATCTATTATGCGTCATATATGGGAAATTCTTTCGATACTTCCGCTTATATTTATCGGGTACATGGTTTATCGCAATATGCAAGGCGGTGGTAGTAAGGCGATGGGGTTTGGTAAATCACGTGCGCGATTGCTAAATGAAAATCAAACAAAAATTACCTTTGAAGATGTTGCCGGTATTGATGAAGCGAAAGAAGAACTTGAGGAAATTGTTGAGTTTTTAAAAGACCCGCAAAAGTTTCAACGCCTTGGTGGACGTATTCCTAAAGGCGTGCTGTTGGTTGGCCCTCCTGGTACAGGTAAAACGCTACTTGCGAAAGCCATTGCGGGTGAAGCAGGTGTGCCGTTCTTTAGTATTTCAGGTTCAGATTTCGTTGAAATGTTTGTGGGTGTTGGTGCAAGCCGTGTGCGTGATATGTTTGAACAAGCAAAGAAAAGTGTGCCTTGCATTATCTTTATCGATGAAATTGATGCTGTTGGCGGCAAACGTGGCTCTGGTATGGGCGGCGGCGGCAATGACGAGCGCGAACAGACGTTAAACCAGCTATTGGTTGAAATGGATGGCTTTGAAGAAAATCAAAGTATAATCTTGGTTGCGGCAACAAACCGTCCTGATATTCTGGATCCTGCATTGCTTCGCCCGGGTCGTTTTGATCGTCAGGTGAATGTGCCGAATCCAGATGTGACTGGGCGCGAGCAAATCTTAAAGGTGCATATGAAAAAAGTGCCTTTATCACCGAACGTTGATCCTAAGGTGATTGCACGCGGAACGCCAGGGTTTTCAGGTGCTGATCTTGCAAATTTAGTAAACGAAGCAGCATTGCTTGCTGCGCGCCGCGGCAAACTTGCTGTTGGAAAATCTGAATTTGATGTAGCCAAAGATAAAATCATGATGGGGGCTGAACGCCGTACATTAATTATGACTGAGTCTGAAATGAAAACAACGGCCTATCATGAAGGCGGTCATGCGATTGTGTCACATTATATGGTGGATTCGGATCCGATTCATAAAGCAACAATTGTGCCGCGTGGGCGTGCCTTGGGTATGGTTCAGCTATTGCCCGAAGGCGATCGCGTGTCCGAATCACGTGATAAGCTAATTGCATCCATTAAAGTTTCAATGGGCGGCCGAATTGCCGAAGAGTTAATTTTTGGTGACGGCAAAGTAACAACAGGTGCGCAGTCAGATATTAAGGCAGCAACCTATTATGCGACGCACATGATTACAGAAAGCGGCTTAGGCGATAATCTTGGGTTTCGTAACTATAGCACGCGGGATGATCAGTATCCTGGCATGACAAAGCCGTATTCCGAAGATATCGCACGTAAAATTGATGATGAGATTAATATCTTGTTAGACAAGTGCTACAAGGAAACGAAGAAGTTATTGAAAGATAAAACGGACGAGTTGCACCGTTTGGCTGCGGCTTTGCTTGAGCGTGAGACGTTGACAGGTGACGAAATTAGAATTGTGCTTGAGGGCGGTGAATTGCCACCGATGCCAGATACATCGATGGATGATTTACCACGTACAAGTGTGCCTACGGCTTAGAGACAATTCTCAGATCTGTGTGTATTGCCCGGGCTTGACCCGGGCAATACACACAGAAAGATATATTTTTAAAGTAAATTTATTTAGTGAAATTGGTTCTTAGGTTTCTTTCTGTCTCTTTGATTGGGGCAGGGGGCTGTCAGTTATGCCAACGTACCCGGCATAACTTCCTCAACCTTTGCCTTGAATGCACTAAGAAGACTTTCCGCGAGGTCTAATTCTACAGCTTGACTTAATACATCTTCAGGTGAATATAGAGAAATATCTTGCTGATTTCCGAGTGCTCGCTCCATTATATTGACGATTCCCTGACGGCTGGTAGCACGACCTGCTATTGTTATAACCACATACTCATTACCAGTTGATGCTGAAATTTGATCAATAAATTGGCTGTCTATGGGGGAAGCATCGTTATCAGGAATATGGCTTATTGCAACAACTTTTGCGTATTCATGAAAAGGACTTTCAGATGTTATCTTTCCTGTTCTTTGTACTTCATATGAAAACGTAGAGCTTTTATCGTTGATGTGTACCCTCGTTACTCCTTTGTAATGATTGGGTCTATCAGATAATCTTGTTTCAGAGTGAGAAGAGGTTCCTCTATAGCCAACTGTGTTTCCAAGGACTCCCCCAAGAACGTTTGGAAATGGGTCAAATGAATTACGCATAGAAGAAATGCCAACCTTTGAATCTTCAATATTTTGTTTGAGTGTCTTTAAAAATGTGTCAGACGTGGATGGCATATATGCCATCCCATACAGTGACGCCAAGCATGGCGCAGGGACTTATGTGAAGTGAATAGCATGAGTCATATAGTCCAGGCGGTGAAAGTCCGCTGCACGCCGTGGAAGTCGGAAGTGCGAGTCTAGGCAAGGGTGTCTTCCGTGAGGGAGAATCTG
>CAIOTO010000220.1 GCA_903861255.1 uncultured Alphaproteobacteria bacterium
GCAATCGACCCTGCAATAATTTCATTCAGTTCATTGGTGATCTGTGCTTGACGTCCTTGGTTATACCACAACTGGGGATCGGAAATCATATCCCGAGCATTGCGCGTAGCATTGTCCATGGCCGACATTCGTGCTGCATGTTCGCAGGCAGTATTTTCAAGGAAAAGCATACTTAGCTGAACCATAAAATTATGCATCAGCATCAGTTTCAAAAAAACAATTTATTATTAACTATTCATTAATAAAAGTATATTATATTAAATATATAAACCAGTTTTAATACATGGTTTATTGTTATTTTTTAAAAGGAGATATTTATGAAAAAGATTATATTAGCAGCATTTGCTTTTGGTGTGTTCATATCCACTGACGTTTTTGCCGGATGTCCCACAGGAGGCCCGAACGGCCATACCGCGGGCACTGATTGTCAGGCATCAGGACATACGGGACATTGGCACTGCAAATCCACAGGCTGGGTTTGCGAATAAATGCGAGTTAGCTTTTATCGCTTGATTTAGCATATTTACACCCTAACTCATAAGATACTCGGATTTGCCCCGAGTATCTATGCTCTTTCAAGTTAAACTGCTTGAGTTGATTGCTCCATTTAAACCGCAATCGACCCTGCAATAATTTCATTCAGTTCATTGGTGATCTGTGCTTGACGTCCTTGGTTATACCGCAACTGGAGATCGGAAATCATATCCCGAGCATTGCGCGTAGCATTGTCCATGGCCGACATTCGTGCTGCATGTTCACACGCGGTATTTTCAAGGAAAAGCATACTTAGCTGAACCATAAAATTATGCATCAGCATCAGTTTCATCAAGATTTCTGGCTTCGGTTCAAAAATTGTATAAGGTGAATCTTCATCATCCACTGTTGCCGCCGTGTCAATAAGTGGAACCAACTGCCGCACTTCAATCGGTTGACTAATGATGCTTTTTAAATGGCCCGTAACCACGTGCACACTACTCACAATTCCTGCCTCAAGCAGACCGAGGACTTCTTCAGCAATGCTGGCAATCTGTTTAAAATCAGCCATTACTTGTGCGAAAACCGTTGATGTTTGAAATTCTAAAAACGTCGCATTAATCTTACGTGCTTCGCATTCGCGCTGAAGGGTTGTGCTAACTTTACGCCCAATTGCGGCTATCAAAACAGGGCTGTCATTCGAACTGTGTGCAATACGATTCACCAGCGCTTTTACTTCACGTATGACCGTCGTGTTATATCCCCCACAAAGGCCGCGATCAGTTGCGATAGCAAGAATCAAAGGCACACCTTCCCTGTTTCCTGTAAGAAGTAATGGCAACGGATCAACATCTTGTGCATTTTTCAATGCGTGGTGCAAAGAACGTTTGAAACCATTAGCGTATGCACGGCTGTTTTCAAGGCGATCTTGCGCCTTGCGAAGCTTTGCCGTCGCCACCATTTTCATTGCGGATGTGATCTTTTGCGTCGATTTTACGGATTTAATGCGAACACGAAGATCTTTTAATGTGGTCATGCGCTAACGCCTTGTTCATGCAAAAAGCGTGTGCAAAATTCTGACAAATAGGCAGACAATTTTTCTTCCGATTCCACCGAGAATTTAGCTGTGGTTTCAATGTCCGCGACAACTTCAGGGAGAAATAAATGAATTGATTTCAGCAATTCAGTTTCAAATTTTGAAATAAGCTTCACCGGGATAGTATCTAAATAACCGCGTACCCCTGCAAAAATCGACAAAACTTCATCGGTACTTGATAGCGGGGATTGATTTGATTGTTTAAGCAATTCAGTAAGCCGCTGACCACGCTCAAGCAATTGACGTGTGGACGCATCTAAATCACTAGCAAATTGTGAAAATGAGGCCATTTCACGGTATTGTGCAAGTTCAAGCTTGATAGAACCCGCGACTTGTTTCATCGCCTTTGTTTGTGCGGCAGAACCCACACGACTGACCGATAGGCCAACGTTAATCGCTGGACGAATGCCTTTGTAAAACAATTCCGCTTCAAGGAAAATCTGTCCGTCTGTAATCGAAATCACGTTCGTTGGAATGTAGGCCGATACGTCACCTGCTTGCGTTTCAATAATAGGTAGCGCGGTAAGTGACCCGCCGCCACAATCATCACTCAACTTTGCAGCACGTTCTAACAAACGCGAGTGCAAATAAAACACGTCGCCTGGATACGCTTCACGCCCAGGTGGACGACGAAGCAAAAGCGACATCTGACGATACGCAACCGCATGCTTTGACAAGTCATCATAAATGATCAAGGCATGCATACCATTGTCACGGAAGTACTCGCCCATTGCGCACGCTGTGTAGGGCGCTAAATATTGAAGCGGAGCAGGATCAGACGCCGTTGCAGCAACAACGATTGTGTATTCCATAGCACCTTCGTCTTGCAGCATTTTAACAATGCGCGCAACCGATGAACGCTTTTGCCCGATCGCCACGTAGATGCAATACAGCATTTTAGATGGATCGCCTGATTGATTGATCTTCTTTTGATTGAGGATTGTATCGATTGCAATCGTTGTTTTACCCGTTTGACGGTCGCCAATGATAAGTTCGCGTTGACCACGCCCAATCGGCACCAGTGCGTCAATGGCTTTAATACCGGTTTGCATCGGTTCATGAACAGATTTTCGTTGAATGATTCCAGGGGCATCACGCTCAACCTCGGCAAATGTCACGTCACTGAGGGGGCCACGATCATCAATTGGATTGCCAAGCGCATCAACCACGCGGCCTAAAAGCCCTTTGCCCACATTTACGTCAACGACTTTGTTTGTTCGTTTAACAAGATCGCCTTCTTGAATATCACGGTCATTACCGGCAATCACAATGCCGACATTGTCTGTTTCAAGGTTGGACGCAATACCACGCACCACAGCACCTGTGCGGCTGGATACGATATCAACCCATTCGCCTGATTTTACATGATCTAGACCATAGACGCGCGCGATACCATCGCCGACGGAAAGCACACGACCTGTTTCTGAAACTTCGGCGTGCGCCTGAAAATCAATGATTTTTTCTTTAATAAGTGCGGAAATTTCCGAGGCACGTGCTTGCATTAAGCGGATCCTTTGTTTTTTGTTTTTCGGGTTGGCAATACCCACCTAATATTAGTAGCACACCCCAATTCGCCTTGCAAATCCGTCGAATCGCTGCTGTGTATAAATAATGGAAAAGCAATCAGTCATGTGTTGGAATAGTTTTACGAATATTCCAAATATATTTAAATTGCCTTAATTTGCATGGAATAACAAAGATATATTAAACGCTTATTAAGTATTGTCTGCATATAATCATATTACAATTGATTGTGGATTAACAAAATGAAGTTTATTGCCCCGCTTTTTAAAGTCTTTGTCCCGCTTATTTCACTGTCACAGGTTGGAAATGCGATTTTAAACAATATTTCGTTTAAAAATATTTCGAAACAATTTAAGCCTGAATATCAGCAGTATAGCCCCGTTTTAGGTAAGGTTGCCCTTGAACGCGGGTTGATTTATAACTTGCGTTTCTTTGGCAATTTAACTGAGGGTGTCAAAGAGGGAAGGCGCGAGTATGTGTCGGATAAAAGCAATGACCCGCTAATGCAGCTGCTTATTCTTTTGTTTCCATCATCGGCCGGTAATTTAGCTTCGTCATCAGAGGGAATATCAAATTTTGGTAAGTATGCAACACCTGAAATGGTAGCTACTTTATTGAACTTTGCAGATAGTTGTAGAAGGTTTTTACCACATGCTTCTGAATTAGAAGCTGAGACTCAAGCAATAAATGACAAAAAAGCAGAGGCAATAAAGATCTTAAAAAGAGACAGAAGATTTTATACTGATGAAAAAATTAGAAATGTAGCAGAGCAAGCGTTTAAGGAAAAAGAAGAGATAAGCAAAAAATATTACAAGATTGATTATGATAAATATAAGAAAAGATTTAAAAAATTATTTGATCCATTTTTTTATAATTTAAGCAGAAGAGGACTGCTTCTTTTAAGTGAGAATGTAGATAATATATTATTACTTGTAGAGAATTCAATTAAAAATGAAATCTCAGCTCAGTCAGAAAATATATATCCCACTTACACAACTGAACAAGTGATCCTTGCTTTCTTTTGTCATAAATTTAACACAAAAAGCGATTTATGGGTTTTTTTATCGCATTTGAATCCTTAATTCTTGGAAAGAACTGCTGATTTTGGTGAACTCAGTACGTGGAATGTTGACTTGTTAAGTCAAGCTTCAGAACTCCATTCTAAGGCAACACAAGCCCCTAATTATTTGCCAGATTTTGATTTCGTGTTTGCAAATAATTTTATAGACAATACGTCACCCATCCCCTATCCAAACAATCTTTCTCCAACATATCATGCTAGTTGCCCTTATTTTGATCGGTCACAGAGTGAAGGCAGATTGTTAGGGCTAGATTTTAATAATACATTTTCAGATTGTGCCGAGATAACGATGAGACATTTCGCCAACATCATACTTTATAATAAGTTTGAGGATAGATTTGCTTTGCCTACATTAAAGTTAGAACAAATATCACTGTATTTCCAAAATTTTGCTGAATTTTATGAAACACAAAAACCCGACATGGCCAATGATGGTTCTCTAGAAATTCGGGGGCGTTGGAACCGTGTTGTGGGCGATCTAAACTACAGAGGGGTTCCAGCGCGTTTTGAAGGTGCGATGGCGATTCGTTATAACAAAAAAGTCAAGAATAATAAGGAGAATGAGCTTGATACCGGTTATATCAATTTCATGCGTGTGTGGCAAGAATTACTCGGACCTGCATTTAGTATTAAACCTTATGATAAAAGTTGGGATGAAAATCAGAGAAAGACTTGGCTGAAAAATTCTTTCGAAACCTTAATAAAAACATTAAATCCCACACTTACAAGTATTGTTGATACCTCATCTGTTTCTGCAGGTGCTGATAAAGACTTATTTGGGACAGTCTTGTTTGAGATAACAAATAATAACGAAGAGAAATTTTCATTTGAATTATCTCATAACAATGGGAGCGCTTATTTACGTGACATAAGCTATAAGACTACATCCAGCCTGAAAATCAACCTCGGGAATGCAACGGGCATATTTACCTTGCTCAATTCTGATAAAAACACCATCCCGCTATATAATCTATTTGCAAATGGAGAATATTCAAGTGATGGCAAAAAGTCAGAACAGCTTAAGAAGATTGCAAGCGTATCTGATTCAACAATGCCGTTGCTTATTAATCTATTAAAATCAATGGATACAAGAGATCCGCATACGTGTCAGACTTATTTAAATTTATTTGATCGTTTATTGGCAACAGAAATACCTGGCGCATTAAAAGATCTATTATTAAGCAGC
>CAIOTO010000221.1 GCA_903861255.1 uncultured Alphaproteobacteria bacterium
AAATATTAGCTCACACTATTTGCTTCATGTTTAACACAATCGTAAATCCTGAAAGACCTTTGGCTTTAGAATTGTTGATTAACTAGAGAAACTTGCACACTGCGTTATTTAATTATACATTTGTTAGATCAATTAGCGCGTGATGTTGTCGGCCATCTTGTTTCTACACCAGCAGGGACATTTGATGCAACCATTGATCTGGATGGATACGACAGTAAATATGACAGACTATATGCATTTGAAGGTTTCGATAAAGCCATTGTTGCAGGCTGGCTAAATTTTGTGCGCATGGAACATCAGGCTGGATTGGCGTGCGTGTGTGGCAATAATTATTATTTTGGCCGGGGTGTTGTGCAAAGCTATGAAAATGCTGTTCCGTATTTCCAGATCGCAGCTAAAGGCAACAGCACAGCGGGGCAATACAATCTTGGCGCTATGTATGATCAAGGCTGGGGTGTTCCGCAAGATCTTGAAGAGGCCGCTCGATACTATGGATTAGCCGCTAACCAAGGACATGCAGACGCGCAAAACAATCTTGGCGTTATGCTTGCGAATGGCAGGGGTGTTGACCAAAGCTATGAACAGGCCGTTCATTGCTACCAATTAGCCGCTAACCAAGGACATGCAGACGCGCAAAACAATCTTGGCCTTATGCTTGAAAACGGCTTGGGTGTTGACCAAAGCTATGAACAGGCCGTTCACTGGTACCAATTAGCCGCTAACCAAGGACATGCAGACGCGCAAAACAATCTTGGCGTTGTGCTTGAAAACAGCTTGGGTGTTGACCAAAGCTATGAACAGGCCGTTCACTGGCGCCAATTAGCAGCTGGCCAAGGAGATGCAGGGGCACAAAACAATCTTGGCGTTATGCTTGCGAATGGCAGGGGTGTTCCGCAAGATCTTGAAGAGGCCGTTAAGTGGTGGCGATCAGCCGCTGAGCAAGGACTTGCAGGGGCACAATTCAATCTTGGCCTTATGTATTATAATGGTGAGGGTGTTGCGAAGGATGAATCACAGGCCGTTAAGTGGTACCAATTAGCCGCTGAGCAAGGACTTGCAGGGGCACAATACAATCTTGGCGTTATGCTTGTGAATGGCAGGGGTGTTGATAAGAATGAAGTAGAGGCCGCTCGATACTGTCAATTAGCCGCTGACCAAGGACATACAGTGGCACAATTCAATCTTGGCGTTATGCTTGTGAATGGCAGGGGTGTTGATAAGAATGAAGTAGAGGCCGCTCGATACTGTCAATTAGCCGCTGACCAAGGACATGCAGTGGCACAATTCAATCTTGGCGTTATGTATGATCAAGGCTTGGGTGTTGACCAAAGCTATGAACAGGCCGTTCACTGGTACCAATTAGCCGCTGACCAAGGACATGCGGGGGCGAAAGACGCATTGGATAAAATAAGTCCCCCTGAACAAATTGCTGGGTGATAAAATTGTCTTAGAACCCCCTTAACATACAGGGGAGATTCAGATACTTTCTGGATCTCCAGCACCTTGTCTTGTTTCCCGCATATGAATGACGGCGTTGCAGTGGGGGTTGAGTAACACCCTTGATTCATTTTATCAATTTATTTTGGTGTCAGTTTAGTCGCATGCTATCCGGAATTAAATCTCAGATAAATCATGTTTTTCCGGAAACACATCTAAAAGGCCTGATCGCTTTTGCAGAAGAAAATGAAACAACAGCAGAAGTAGAGAAGGCGGCCATGAGTGGTGCCTTTGCTATCAAGCAAAAGGAAGATCGTATCAATGGTATGAGAAAAGAATTGGAAGCAAAAAAGGCAGAGCGTGAAGCACATTCTGCTACAATAGCAGGCATTGATTCTGAAACAGAAAGGCATTCATTAATTGAACGTAATATCACTGAGCAATTAAATATACAAAGGCAGAGTGAATGGCAACGCCCATTTAGGACTCGCTATGACAGTAGTGTTTGCGTAGAATGATTTAAAAGTAGCATAGCAAAATAAAAAACATGAACCTCTCCTCGCACATAGAAATAGCAATCAACTTTATCAAAATAACCCTGCACGTTGCGCGAAGAAATATCTTAGCAACGTGCGGTGTCTTAGGGCTTTTCATGGCAATCATCGTTAGTTTTTCAAAAGGAAAGCTGGCTGAAATCCCCGCGAATCAATTGAGTTTGCCGACATCATCACCCTTTAAACATGCTATCGCTGGCGTTGGCTTTGTCGAGGCGAATTCAGGCAACATCGATGTGGGATCATTCGCATCCGGTATTGTGCAAAAAATGCATGTTAAAGAAGGCGATGTGGTCGAGGCAAATGCACCGCTTTTTGAGCTAGACACGAGGTCGGCACGTTTGCAAGTTACTATTGATGAACATGAAATCAAAGCGCTTGAGCAATGCGTAGAGGCGGCAAAAGCAACCTACGGTTCTGCGGAAGATTTATATAACCGTGACAAGCAACTAAAAGATGGTGTTAAAAGTCGTAGCAACATCAAAAAGGTCGAATTTGACTTTCAAAAGGCCTTGGCGGATTTAAACACACAAAAAATGAAGCTGGAACAGGCGCGCGCCAAACATGCACTCTCAAGTGTTGCTCTGGATAAGCTGATTGTGAAAGCGCCTGTGGCAGGTCTGATTTTAAAAACATATGTGAACAAAGGTGAGTATATTAACGAAAATAAGCAAACCCCGATTATGACTATGGGTAGCCACAAACCGCTTTATGTGCGTGTGCAAATTGATGAAAATGACGTGGGACGTTATGAAAAAGGGGCGAAGGCGGTTGGATTCCTTCGCAGTAACAGCACAGTTACATACCCACTGACATGTGTGCGGTTTGAACCCTATGCGATGCCCAAAAATAAACTGAGCGGGGATAGTAACGAAAAAGTCGACACACGCATTGTTGAGGTTGTGTATAAGATTGAGGACACAAAAGACGATGTGATTATTGGGCAGCAAATGGATGTGTTTATTGAAACGTCAAAGGCGGGGTGAGGTGGGCTGGATAAATCCAGCCCTTCTACCCTAAAGGAGGAAAAAAATAATTCTCATCATTTCCGCTCTGTAAACTATCGGGGTTATTCCAAATTTCTAATGCTGCTTCGGTGAGTATTTCTTTGCCATTTACTGCAGCTTCACCAAGCACCTGCCTAGCTTGCGCTACTTTTTCGCTAAGCGACTCAGTAAATGCGGTAAAATAATAACTGCCGAAAGTCCCAAGGCCACCAACGTGGCTTGTGTAAAAAAAGGTTGCCCTTCCCCTTCTTGACCATCGGCCACATTAGGAATAGAAAACTCTATAGCAAGAGAGTGTAAATCTTGGGAAATGTCAGCGTTAGCATCTTTTTTTCCTAATGTTAAGGTGACTGGGTTTGTTGTCAATTCTGAAACAACCACAGAAGTGGTGGATGATAGTGGTAATTCAGATGCTTTTTCTCTCAATTCATCGTGCATACTTGCATCGTTTGCGCAGCCTAAAACGCTGCCTTCTACATCATCAGCTTCCTTATCACTTTCTTCGTCATCGTCTTTTTCTGCAATACCTTGCTGTACAATAGTTTGGGTAGCGGATTTAGAATCGACGCGCGGTAATTCAGATGTCTCTTCTCTCAATTCTCCGTGCATGCTTGTATCGTTTGTGCTGTCTTCCTCTATATCACTGCCATCTTGAACATCATCACCATCTTCACTCGCATCTCTACTTTGATTTGGGGTAATACCGACACTTTCTTCTTCGTCACTTTCTTCCACGTTATCTTCTTCAGCGTGTGATTGATCCAGTGTTTGTCGACCTAGCAGATCCTCTGTCTTAACATCTGTCTTAACAAGAGCATCAACAACTAAATTTTGATCCCCCACAGGTGATTGTTTTAAAGAGTCTAATTCTGAAGCAACAGGAAGAACACCGGCTCCTGAATTTGCTGTTGGCAAAAACCATCCTACTGTGTATCGCCAGAGAACATGATCTTGTTTTTGTTGTTGTGGAGAGGCTGTTACAACATTCGCAGCGCTTTGTTGTGTGTATAGCGCTGCTTCTGCGTCTGTAATTCTCAAGAATCCATCATCAGGCGAGTTTGTCCTGGAATTATTTCGCGGGCTATCGGTTCCGTTGTCGCCTGTAACTTTATCATGTTCATCCACTGCCCATCCATGGTTCACACCATAAATACAGGTAAGGCAGAAAATTACGCGGGTTTTCTTTAAGGTTGTTAATTTCATATATCATCCTCCATTGTTTTTTGATTGTATCATCAAATTATAGTAAAAAGAATGATAAATTTTATTTACATAATAATATAACAGTTGTGTGAAACACTTTATTGATTTTTAAAAATAAAAATGATGTTGGGCGTGAAATAAATTGCTGAATGTGGGCTGCGCGGTGTTCATACGTTCTAGCCCGCCGTCATCAGGAGGAGCGTCAGCTCCGTGGTGATCCAGGCTGTTCTTCTGGATGGCCACGCCCACAAGGGGCTCCAGTCTTCGCACAAGGCTTCGACCTGGCACGGCGCCATGACGGTTAACTTAATGCCAGTGGGACGTCGACTCGGGGGGCGGTCTTAAACGTAATGAAGGATAGAGATATTGCTCTACTCAACCTACTCGTTTATCGGTGTGTAATCCATATTATCACTACCCTTGCGGTTTTTCTGCACGTCTTTTAGGCGAATTTCTTCGTCATGCGCATGCATCATCGCCCATACTGCTTCAACAATTTCTTGTGTGCCTTGTCGCGATGCCGCTGAACACAGCATTACCTTTTTGCCAGATGCCTTTTCAAGGGCAGCCTTTTTCTCGGCGATTTCTTCGTCATACAATGAATCGATTTTGTTCAACACGACGACTTCAGGCTTATCTGCAAGATCCTGTAGATATTCACGGCATTCCGTTCGAATTACGTGATAGGCCTCCACAACATCTTCAGCTGTGCCATCGATCATATGAATCAACACACGGCAACGTTCGATATGCCCTAAAAAGCGAACACCAAGACCGGCGCCAAGATGGGCATCTTCGATCAAACCAGGGATATCAGCCAGCACGAATTCTTTGTCAAACACAGATACAACGCCCAATTGCGGGTGCAATGTGGTAAATGGATAGTCGGCAATCTTTGGTTTTGCACGTGTTACTGCCGCTAAGAACGTTGATTTACCAGCGTTTGGCATACCCAGCATACCCGCGTCTGCAATCAGCTTTAGACGGAGCCAAATCCAAAGCTCTTCCCCTGGCCAGCCGGGGTCGTACCGACGTGGTGCTTGGTTGACCGATGTTTTAAAATGCGCATTACCAAAACCGCCATCACCGCCGCGCGCTAAACGCACCATTTGTCCGGGTTGCGTTAAGTCAGCAAGCATTGTTTCGCGATCGTCGGTAAAAATCTGCGTACCAACTGGCACCTTTAAAATAACATCTTCACCGGATGTGCCTGATCGATTGCGCCCCATACCATGCTGGCCGCGATCGCCACGAAAATGCTGCAGATAACGATAGTCAATCAGCGTATTGAGGTTTGTTATGGCTTCGACGAAAACGCTGCCGCCTCTGCCACCGGCACCACCATCGGGCCCGCCGTATTCAATGAATTTTTCACGCCGAAAGCTAACGCAGCCATCGCCGCCGTCGCCGGATTGTATGTAGATTTTGCATTCGTCAAGAAATTTCATAAAGGTCTACTTTTGTTTGTTGTTTTTGTCATTGTTATCCTCGGACTTCCCCTGTGGATCTATAAGGATTCAAGGTAAATACTTAAGGGCAGTATATACAAACTATGGACATCATACACTCGAAAAAGAGGTCGTGAACATTAATCTATTTACATAAAACAAAGCAGATACTAATTTTTTTGGCATATTTCTATTCATATTTTCATACTTTAGTAAATTCAATAAGTAATAATACATCAAATTGATATTCGGTCAATACTTTTTCCTTCAATTAAACATGTCATTTGTGTAAAATTTTATTAAAATTATTTGGGCGTTTTATTTTCTTGACCTTTTTTTCTAAAATCTATCAGGATATTTATATAAATTGTGCGTATTTGTTTCTTTTATCTACTTTTGGAGAATAATTAATCATGAAAACATGGACATCTTTCGATATTGAGCAATTAATGAAAGGATACTTATCTGGTACCCCGCTCAAATCTCTCGCGCGCGAAATGAATAGAACACCCACAGCGTTAAATAAGGCACTCACTCGGTTTGGCATCCGTCGTGAACGATCAAAAGAAGAAAAAACGTTGTGGAACGACTTTGGTAATATGAAACCCGAAACAACACCACACCCCATGACAGCCATCCGCAGGTTTGATCGGAAATTTCGTAAACAACAAAAAGCCCTGCTGAATGAATGGGTTCCGATGGATGAAATATTGACTCTGCTTGATGAAAAAGGTCATCGCGTGTATATGACTGAGTCAAATAAAGACCCGCGTCGCAGCATATATTCCCTGGATGATCGCAAATTTACAGCATTGCAACTTGTCTTTATGGCGAATCGCTATCGTATCCAACAAAACAAAGCACCTTTTTATGTAGCGGAGGTTACATGCTAGGGATGCCTCAAACCTGTGTCACCAATCAAAGTGGCACAACCCCTGTGCGCATTAAATCCAAACACTTCAAAATCATCGATACAGCTCAAAGCGACTTCTTTGAACAGCTTTTTGATGCAGAGAAAATCACCATCGAACAGTGGCAACTGATCACCGATATTCGCCGTCTGGCGTTTTGCGCGCGGCGCAGCCAAGGCATTCGGGTGCGTTTGCAAAGTCATAGTCAGTATTGGGGAATGCCGTTAGTTTGTTCGGACGATGGGTATGTAAATGCGCGCGCTGAACGTCGTTGGAAGGTCTTCATGTTTTATTTAAAACCATTTATCGATCATCAGTGGTTAGATACGCAATTGCTGGAACTTTTATTATTTGGCGGGCATGTGTTGTGCGCGGACGATGTGATGGATAGGCGATTGCCAAGACGTGTGCCGGCATTTGGAAATGAAACTGTTCATCATATGTTGCTTGTAATTGAATATGTGTATGAGAAAGTGCATCGAAGACGGGGAATGGAAGGTCCACAAAAATAATCTAAAAAATTAAATGAAATTGCGTTTCTTTTTCAACTAAAATAGTATTAGTTTTACTAAACACACTGCAACTACCAACCATAAAACAGTCATCCTCGGACTTGATCCGAGGATCTCTACAGTTGAGGCGACATTTAGTTTGCAGCTTAATGCACCGCTCTATGTATTTGCTGCTGCGACACCATAGATCCTCGTGTCGAGCACGAGGATGACACACAGGGTGGTTGATAGTTACCAACCCCCCTACAAACGGAGAAACGTTTATGATTAAAAAGATTTTAATGCTAAGTGCGACAGTGGTCAGTTGTTATGCAACAGACGAAGTAGATTCAAATTCCACTAATACCAGCGGCCTGCCAGTTGCAATAAAAAAAGTTGAAGATATAATTGAAGGCGGCCCCGGAACATATCCAGAGAGCAAGTCAGTCGTTGATGCAGCTAAAGTAAAAAGCAGTGGCTTTTGGTGCGGTGGTTGCGGTAGCACAAGTGACGTTATCGATACAAGAAATGCTCCAGGAGAATTGAAAGTAGCTACTGATGAGGATGTTCCTGTTGATTCATCATTGTTACAAAGCGAGATAGTGCTCGACGTTCATGCTGGAAAACCAAAAGTGGAAGAAGTATTGCTTCTCGCAAGCATCCCTCTGGTAGATGGTGATAAACCAAAAGCAGATGAAACAGTACCTGAAAAAGGCGCAAGTGCCCCAGCAGACAGTAGTAAATTTAGTCTTTTTAATTGGAAGACATGGGGTTCAAAGAGCAAGTCTAAGACAACCGTTGATGCATCTGCTCAACAAAGCGTTTCCATCTTAGACGTAGTCAATAATAAGGGAAAAGACACGCAAGTTATACCGCCAGTGGGCACTGATTTACAGAACGCTGATGGAAAAGATTTAGATACACTTACCGACATTGTTATTGCCGATGATAAAGGTGTGAATGGTGTAAATTTAAGTGGCACACTAAAAGAAGAAGATAAAGTGGTTGCGTAATTAGCAAGCAGTCACTTGTGGACTTCCTGATGTGTTTTTCCCGGACTTCCCTGACGTGTGTCATCCCCGGACTTGATCCGGGGATCTATAATGGAGCAACGGCAAATATGCAGAGTAGTCACTTAAATTGCAAACTATATGCTCATCAACCGTAGAGATCCTCGGGTCAAGCCCGAGGATGACAGCTCTATTAGGCACAAGGATATTAGAATTGAAGAACGCTCAATTTGGAACATTTATGTCCCCGAAATCTCTCTTATTTTGAGCGCAACATCACTATCGCTCATGCTGCCTGCCTCAGCTTTCATCCTCGCAACACGTTGCGTGATTACTCGTTGTGCGGCTATTTTTTCACTTTCCGATAAATCATCACGCCCTGCTGTTGTGTGATAAAGTGCCACTAAAATATCAGTTGGCTGGCACATTGGGTCTAAAGACATAAAATCTAAATGATTTGTATTGCGTGGATCTAAAGCTGCTTTTATTTTCTTAACATAAAAGTCTGGCTGATTCATCAAAAATGCCGTTTGCTCAACAATCGCATGCCGTAAGGCTGGTGTCGCTTTATGCTCAACAAGCCAATTTTTGATCATTTCCTTATTCATAATTGATGTCGCAAATGATGCTATTAATCCAAAATCATATGCCATGATTTTATATTCGTCTGGCGTTGGGATAGAACGTAAGTAAGCACTATTTCGAGCAGAAGCTGTTCTAAGATGTTCCGCTGAACATTCAAGTGTTGCAAGGTCTCTTTCCCACTTTTGGAGCAATTCAAAATGCGGATGTGGGTGGAGAAAACTATTAATAACACCTATTTTATCATCACGGGTGGCGGCATAATATAAACTAGATCCGCCACGATATAACGCAGGCGCTAACGCATAGATTTCGTACAGTCTTTCAACGTTTAGAGTGGTGAGACGCAGCGTATTTTTTAACGCACGACAGGCCTTTTGATTCTCAAGGAAAGTCATCTCCGCAGTATAAACATCTGCAAAGTGACTGAGTAATGTTTCAGGTCTTAATACATGCATAAGCGAAGCCAGCGCATCGTCTGTTATTTCTGGGAAAAAAGCAAAACTTAAACAAAAACGTGCCATGCATAATTGTTTATCTCTTGGATAGCCACTCAGCGTTCGCGCTGAATTATAATAATTGGCAGATAATTCTTCATATGTAACATGCGTCGAATGTTGATCGACTGTTGTTTGGAACGCTGTAAGTAATGTTTCGTATACATACTGTGGAATCACAGGTGGCGCATAAGAAGATGAAGAAGATAAGCTAAAGTCACTAAAAAGAGAAGTGGCGACGCTATCCGGTGAAATTTTCTTTTTCTCGGGGTTGTCTTCAAAGGCCTCTCCTTTGGGTGACTGCGTTTCAATGCTAAGCTGTCTTGCAGGTGACTTTCCCGTTGATGAATTAGAGCCCATTCGTTGAAGTTTGAATGGAGGTGGTGCATCAGAATCTATTTCAGATGCCACTGCAGGTGTTACGCATATCAACGCCGCTGCCATAACGATCGTCATGAAACGTATGCTGTCGAGCCCTGTGGCTATTGAAACAAAAAACATGTTTGGTTGAAATAACATAGTCATGATCCTATATTCCCCTTATTAGCTTAGACATTAATCATCAAAAGTTCGCAATTAATTAATAAAAATGTTGATGAAAGCGGTACTTAGAAACTTTTTAATGTGATTATTCGTAGTTTTATGTCTGAAATGAATTCGCG
>CAIOTO010000222.1 GCA_903861255.1 uncultured Alphaproteobacteria bacterium
ATACATGCCAATCTTCATTGAGTCCTGCATTAATCATTACAAAATCACTATATATTTAATTTTATATTTATCAGATTAACATAATTGACTCCACCTAGCCAACTCTTAGGTTAGCGCTTATGGGGGTTACACCAGCCCTTACCTTTTTAGATAAGGGAGAGAGAACATGGCACAATGGTATATCAAAGACTTCAGCAGGCTAACCCAAGTCTCGGTAGAAACACTTTATCATTACGATAAATTTGGTTTGCTGAAACCATCACAACGACATACCAATGGCTATCGAATTTATTCCGAAACGGATTTATCGAGGTTACAACAAATTATCGCACTCAAATTTTTTGGTTTTGAACTTGCGCAGATAAAAAGACTACTGTCGGCTAACACCGATGCCGTGGAGCATTTATCAACGCAATCTCAGCAGTTAAAAGAGAAAGCACAATCTCTCTTTGATGCAAGCCAAGTGTTAGATATGGTGATTGGTTCTGTCACACCTCATGAATCCTCAAAGTCCCATTTACCGTGGGAAATGATTCTTAAAACGATAGAGGTTTATCACATGACACAGAAGTTAGAACACGCCTGGATTGGTAAAATACTAAGTCCAGATGAATTAGTAGAGTACGCGCAGTATGAAGAAGGATTAAAAACTAGATTCACAGAATCTGAGAGAAGATCTTTCGAGCAAAGCTGGGCTGAATTAATTGGTCAAATTGCATCAAATTTGGATAAAGATCCAGCAAGTGAGTTTGGCATTGCGATGGGTAAAAGAGTTATGAACCTTGTGGATACATTATATGGACCAGAACATGCTGCCCTTCGATCAAGTATTTGGGAAAAAGGGTTTAAGCCAGGGAAAATGGAAGGTGAGCATCAATTGCCGCCTGAAATTGTTGATTGGATGGACAAAGCATGCAGTTCATACTGGCGTCATTTACTGTATGGCGTTTTGAATAAAGTTGGGATTGAGCCCAACGAGGTTGTTTTGTCTGAATGGCACGCCGTATTAACCGATATGTACGGTGATTCAGATGAACTTAAATCGAAGGTTTATCAAATAGCACTTGAGGATGATAAAGTCAGTGATGTTGCAAAGGCATGGATTCGAAACATGATTTGAAATTGAACATATGCACCCACTACCGTCATCGCGAGGAGTTCACGACGCGGCGATCTAGGGCTGTTAAAATACCTGGATTGCCACGAAAGCTTGTGCTTTCTCGCAATGACGGCGAATAAGAGCAAAGGACAAACTGCTTATTGAGAAATTTAAAGAATGAAGGGAATTCATCAGTAAAAATTATTTTAAAGGCCTATGATGTTATTTGAGTGGAGATACAAAATAATGGCACAATGGTACATTAAAGAACTAAGCGAATTGACACATGTGTCAGTGCAAACATTACACTATTATGACAAGATTGATTTGTTGAGGCCGTCATTACGGCATGCCAATGGCTATCGAATTTACTCTGAAGCTGATTTATTAAAATTACAGAAAATTATTGCATTAAAGTTTTTTTTATTTGAATTAGCAGAAATAAAAAAGATACTTGTTTTGAAAGTTGGTGCGCTTGATTATCTGAAAGAGCAGTCACAACTTTTAAAGAAAAAAACAAAGTTGTTGCACGGAGTGTACACAGCATTGGACAAGGCTATTAGTTATGTGAAGCACACTGTATTGGCTAAATATAGCCTGCCGTGGAAATTAATTTTTAATACAATAGCTAATTATCATAATTCCAAAAAACAAGAAAATGATGTGAATCAAATGATGGGCAATCTAGATGGATTAAAGGAATATCTGCGTTTTGAGGATATGCTGAGGTTGAATTTTACCGAAAAAGATAGGAAGTTGTTTGACGAAAAA
>CAIOTO010000223.1 GCA_903861255.1 uncultured Alphaproteobacteria bacterium
ATCATTACAAAATCACTATATATTTAATTTTATATTTATCAGATTAACATAATTGACTCCACCTAGCCAACTCTTAGGTTAGCGCTTATGGGGCCCCGTGGCAGCATAAATCTGGATAAAGGCTAAATAGGACACGTCAGTTTATCTATAGCAATCAAAGTTTAATTGGTAACCACACCCACACTTATTTTTTCGTGTATTCGCCGGGCTTGACCCGGTGATCCCTGCATCCTTCTTGTGTCTTCTTCGTGCTTGACATGAGGATCTAGATCCTTGGATCAAGTCCAGGCAATACACAAGAGATTTTGAGATATAGCTGTTCAAGTTTAAAATGGTTATAAACTTTCCTTATCAGTTTTCCTCCGGTTTAAGCGGGGGATCCACAAAATACATGGACCCTCGCATCACGTGCGAGGGAAACTAGCGCAGAAGAAATTAAAAAAACATAACCATTTTAAACTTGAGCGGCTATAGATTAATTTATTCAGGAAAATGGTATCACCCCGCCATCGATTCCCACGAATCAAGCGGAATGTACGCGCTCTCGGCCTCTGAATACGTCACAATTTGCCCCGTCTTGATGTCAAAGAACCACTTGTGAATGAACATCTCCCCCTCGGTGACTCTACTTTTAATCCACGGGAACGTCATGCAATTGTCATGCGAATTATGCAGCGCTTGCTTTGCATAATCATCCTCATTTTTAGGCTTGCAGGTTTCTGTCTTAATCAAAGAAACCCAATTGGTAACAAAGTCATTTTGTTCCAGTATATCGCTATTGATCAGCGCCTGAATCCCACCGCACTGACTATGCCCTAGCAAAATCAAATGCTTAATATTTAAAAATGTCACCGCAAATTCAAGCGCCGCGCTGGTACCGTGGTGCATTTCATCTTTTTCATAGGGTGGCACAATATTCGCCACATTGCGCACAACGAATAAATCACCCGGGTCGCATTGCAGAATCAATGCAGGGTCAACGCGGGAATCACAGCACGCAACCACCATAATCTTTGGTTTTTGCCCATTTCTGGATAGGTAATTCATGATCGATTGATCGCCAAGGGCATATTTTGTTCGAAAGGCCTGGTAGCCTTTAAGGATCTTTTTTAAATGTTTTTCCATGATCGCTCTATTGGTTAAAGTGATGTGCGGATTTTATACAGTATAACGAAATGAACATTAATGCCAGTGTTTGGTTGTGGGGGTTGCTATAGTTGCGCGTGCTGTGGTTAATGCAACCTTTAGTCGCCTGCTGTATTGTGCAACTGGTGCGCCGCTGTAAATCGTTTTTACGGCTTCAATGGCGATTAGGCCGCTGAACTTTGGCATAATGAGCGGACCTGCTTTTTCATAGAGTGTTTGTGCACTAATGTTAATGTTTGTATTGAATGGCGGCGTGTAGAGTGTTCTTAAAAACTGCGTTGGCGTAAACGATGTTGCGCGCAAAAGCCGTGAAAGCTGAGTCATTGTATAGGGTTGCCCGCGCCCAAGTGGTGTTGAATCGACCCGCGCCCAAAGTCCACGGCGATTGGGTGTGATGACAAGTAACTTTCCTTCTGCTGCAAGGACTCTCCAGCATTCCTCTAAAAAGGCGGTTGGATTGTGACTGATTTCAAGCCCATGAATGACAAACAATCGGTCAATACAACGATCAGGAAGTGGAAACAAGTCTTCTTCAACCAGCGCTATACGCGGACATGATTTTGGCCATCCGATGACGCCCATATGTGCCGGCATAAAGGCAAGCTGTGTGCTATTTTCAGTTAAGTAGGGAAGTGTATAGCCATATGCTAATGTGACATCGCGCATTTTTTGTGCAAACGGTTGCTGGGCACCCAGAGTTGGCCATATTTTTTTTAGCAAAGCATCAACATTTGATTGAACGACATCACCTAGTGGCGTTGTGTAAAAATCGCGAAAGTCGAGAACGTCCATGTGATGGTGCCGTTTTATGTGCTTTTTATGAATTGTAAGGGATTGAGATTGAAAAGGCGAGGGTGTTGTTTTATAAAAAACTATACATATACAATAAATTGTGTTAAATTATTACTTAAGTAAAATAAGATCAAAACAAAAAATGTATATAATTATGTTGCTATTAATGTGTGCAATTTCAAATATAAGCCATGCCATGGCGCCCGATGGTATTCATAAGCACGACGATTATGTGGAATTATCCTTTGACTCGCCTGAGTTCGATGCAGCATGCGCTGTTGTTGATTCAAAAGTAGGCGTCTCCATGACAGGTGTTTTGATCACACCTAATATTGTTGTAACAGCAGCCCATGGTATCGAAGCGATTTTTAGAAAACTAAAGCCGACGCAAACCGAACATGGGGTCATGACGATTCCCATTACGACACTCAGCGTTTATTTTAAAGGTAGAAATCAAACCATTAAAGCTAACGTTACGCACGTTTTGCTTGACCCGCGTTACTTTCAAGAAGGAAACACGCGCGAGGGAAAATTTGATTTTGCTTTTTTAAAGTTATCAATGCCTGTGCGCGAGATAACGCCAGCTGAGTTTTTTCACAAAGAAACAATTCCAAGCAATGCGCTGATGACCGTTGTCACCTACGGTACTTCAGATATAAAGGAGGGCGCGTTTAGCTGGTTTGGCTCACGTCAACCAATTCGGCGTGCTTTTCGCTTGTATGAACGTGATACTTATTTTGGGCGACCAGATGATGAAGAGGTGCTGAAATCGTCGCGTTATTTGCAAGAAAGTTCGGTCTATTTTAAGCCATTAAAACGGAATACGAAACCTGAAGAAACAGATTCTGAAGAGATTGTGCGGTCGTATGAAGCGACACAAAACTGGGTGGCTGATGGCAAAAAACCGTATGCACTTGGGTTGCCTGGCACCAGTGGCTCCCCTGTGTTTATTAGGCTCACCAAAAATGGCAGAACAAAAGATTATCTGTTTGCTTTAGTCAGTAGTTATGCGCATTTAACGGGGCAGTTTCGCAAAAGAGGCGCCTATGAAATGAACTACATTTTGGCGAATCAGAAACAGGCATTGGGCGGCTACCAAACCATTTATTCACTGTTTTATCGCAATAAAACGGATGAGCCAGCACCAAAGCATCATGCCACCTATACACAAGATCCCATCTTAAGGTTTCTGCTTAAATCAATAGCTCATGACAGTGAATCAGCAAGGATTAATATTGTAAAAGAGCAAGGTCAATCAAGCGGGAGCGTGTTTTCGAAGTTCAAAGGTTTATTAAATATTTCTTAACACATTGCTTGATACAATTATAATTATTCATGCAAGAATTAATTTAATGAAAATTTTGAGCTTTTTTTCACGTGCAACGATTATCTTATTTCTGCAAATTTTCTTTGTAGCAAGTTTGACTGTTAGTTTTTGCGAGCCTGTTTTTGCCGCTAAATCGTCTAAGAAAAAAAAATCTAAAAAGAAAAAGTCTAAAAAGAAGAGTGCGAAAAAGAAAAGAGCTGAGAAGAGAAAGGCTGAAGCAAAAAAAAAGGAAAAAGAAAAGGAGGAGGAAAAAAAGGCTGAAGAAAAACCGGCACCAAAGCCAATTTCAAAATCACAACAAAGACGCCTTCAGAAAAAGGCATTAACTAAGTTCCAAACAGAGACCACCTATTGGTGCGGCAAGGTGTACTGTGATAAAGCTCAAGATGATGATGATGCGGCGTGTCTTTTGTCGTCCGGTAATAA
Source organism: uncultured Alphaproteobacteria bacterium (assembly GCA_903861255.1). Taxonomy (GTDB): domain Bacteria; phylum Pseudomonadota; class Alphaproteobacteria; order Paracaedibacterales; family CAIOTO01; genus CAIOTO01. The sequence continues at coordinate 3,692 of CAIOTO010000223.1, forward strand.
GCCGATGCAATG
>CAIOTO010000224.1 GCA_903861255.1 uncultured Alphaproteobacteria bacterium
AGTGATTTGGACAGAACAGTCACTTCATCACGAATTTGCTTCATAATAGAAACGCGTTCGGCACTCAATAGTTTACGAAGTTCTACTTTACCTAGGACATTCTTAATGCTACTTGACACAACGGCGTCAAGACGCATACGCGCACCTATTTCATTGGCAGGACTGACTGAACGGAAAAAGCTTAACGCATCAACAATACGATAACGCACATATGCGTCAACATTAAGACGTTTCTGATCGACTGTCATAACAGAAATGGGATCAGAATCGTAATCAATAATACGCTTTTCGTAAAACATTACTTCTTGGATGAATGGCAATTTAAATTTAAGGCCAGGTTCATTGTGAAATGCTTTTGCTTCACCAAACTGAAGAACAACCGTTTGATTGACTTGATCAACAACAAAAATAGAAGAACCTAAAACAAAGAGGCCGCCTAATGCGCACAGCATGATAATGAGAGAACGTTGAGACATGACAATTACCCTTGTTTTTTAGCAGCTTTTACGCCGGGTTGTAGATGGAAATATGGCACAAGTCCGGGCGCTGCTTTTGGATCAATGATTGTTTTATTCACACGGCTTAGCACCTGTTCCATTGTATCAAGATAAAGACGCTTGCGTGAAACTTCTGGGTTCTTCTTGTATTCAACATAGACTTGATTGAAACGATCCGCTTCACCGCGTGCGCGCGCAATCACTTCTTTTTCATAACCCTCGGCTTCTTGAACAATCTTAGATGCCTCACCGCGTGCCTTTGGTACGATTTCAAAGTGATACGCTTCGGCTTCATTTCGCATACGGTCGCCATCCGTTAATGATGCTTGCATGTCATTGAATGCATCAATAACTTCGCTAGGTGCATCAACTTTTTGCAATTGTATTTTTACGATTTGAACACCGATATTGTATTGATTCAGAACTTTTTGTAGTAGTTCTTGCGTCTTTAATTCGATTGCATCACGCTTTTCGGTAAGCGCTTCACGTGCAGTCGTTTGCCCCATAATTTCACGGACAATACTTTCAGCAGCTACGAGAATTGTTTGATCAGGTTCACGTACTGAAAAAAGAAAATCTTTAATATCTTTAATTTTCCAAAGAACCGTATAGTTGATATGAACCATGTTCTCATCGCCTGTTAAGACGAGTGTTTTGTCAAAGTTACGGCCTGTGTCAACTTGTGTAACGCTATCAATTTTATTAACAACAGCCGTCTTTTTAATGATGTGATGTTCTAGTGGATAAGGTAAGCGATAATTAAGACCTGGCCCAGCTGTCCGTGTCATTTTCCCAAAACGTAAAACAACGGCGATTTCACCACCTTGGTCTTGCACACGAAATATACCTGTAGAAAGCCATAGCCCGATAGCAACAACACCAATACCAAGCAGACCGGCTTTGCTTACGCCTGCTGGATTTACAGGAGGCCTGTTACCGCCAGAGTTTCCTCCACTGCCTTTATTCCCACCATTATTCCCACCAAAATTAGCGCTGCCTTTTTTGACCTGCTTAATAAACGATGAAAACATGTCATCATTATTGCTTGTCGTATTGGGTTTACGAAAAGGTGACGTACCATCTTGCTTAGCCCATGGATTCGTCGGTTGTTCCGGTGTTTTTTTTGTGGGTCGCTTGGATTTTGTATCATCCGAGCTTGCGTCCCATGGGTTGTCATTTGGATCTTCTGGATCTTTGCTCATAAAAATACTCGGCCTTAACGTTGATGTTACGTGTAGATTTTTATTGCACTCATCCGATATAAAAACAGCAGAGTGCACGTTTAAAAAAGTATAGAACACTCTATTTAGTTTTACAATCCGCGTTGCGGGTGTTTCTTGGCTTTGTAGAAATTTTTATGGAAATTCTTTTTTAATCATGTCAACGTCCGCTTTCTTCAATCTATAAATTCAATTTTTAGATAAATTGCAATATTTTTTTCAAGACGGGTTGCGATCATTTTTAATTAAGTTTATCATGCAAAAATACAATTCAAATTTAAGGTGTTTTTGACGTGTTTACTAAGTTTTTAACTGCCATATTTATTTCAACATTGGGAATAACTACGTTTGGGCACACATCCTTTGCGGCAACGACTATGGTTGATAACGGATCGCCAGAAGAGTTTTCTGAAGACAAGCTTTTTATAAGTAAAACAACTCCTTCTTCAATTAAAATACCAAGAAATGACGGCAGTACTGATTTAACATCTCTACCACCATCAAACCCCCCGCTAACAAGGGAGAGCTCATATGAATGGGAAAATTATTATGATGAGCCATTAAGCCCTAGAGTCAGAACAAATAGCAAAGAAAGTGAACAAGAATGCTTTTTTGAGGAAATGCTATCAGCACTTAAAGGACAACAAGGAGGTGTTGTTTTACTTTCATTAGGTTCTCCATCTCAGTTTTCACATAAAAAACTACTATCTTCAGTTGAAGTTGAGGGGAAAGAAAGTGCTGGTTTTTCCAGTCAGATTGTGTATCGTGGTGCTATAATAACGTTCTCTTTTATGGGCACCTCATAAAAGAATAATTTTCTAACCAAAAAATGAACATAGATCATATAAAAGAAACACTTAATCAACTGGGTTTGCCGAATGCAAGCTCATCTGATCAATCATCGGAGACGAGACCACAAGCTGTGGCCTCTCTTCTTATTAATGTGCATGCAGATGACAAGCAAATTCTTGTATTGCTAGATGCAACTGGACTCTCTGCTGATGACCAGCTTGCAACAAAAACAGCTGTTGAAAACGCACTTAAGGGCGCTCAAACAGTTCACGTATCGTTTTCAATGGACGCAAAACCCCAAGCTGCTAAGCCACCACATTCACCCAAAAATCCAATGAATAAAAAACCGATTCCGCATGTTAAAAAAATTCTACTTGTTGCGTCTGGTAAAGGCGGGGTTGGAAAATCGACAACAGCACTAAATCTCGCAATCGCTTTTCAACAAACGGGTCTTCGTGTTGGTGTATTGGACGCGGATATTTATGGGCCGTCATTGCCATTAATGCTGGGATGTCGCGACAAGCCTGATGTGTCTGATGATAAAAAGTTGATTCCAATTTTGAGGCATGGCTTGTCTATCATGTCGATGGGATTCTTAATTGACGAGGCGATGCCAATGATTTGGCGCGGCCCTATGGTGCAAGGGGCGCTGCATCAATTGCTATTCGAAGTTGTATGGGGACACGAAGGTGACCTTGATCTATTAGTTATTGATACGCCGCCAGGAACAGGCGATGTGCATTTGACATTGGCGCAGCAGCTGATTGTAGATGGCGCCGTTATTGTGTCGACCCCGCAAGATATGGCATTGATCGATGCAAAAAAGGCTATTGCGATGTTTGATAAAGTATCGATCCCTGTGTTGGGAATGATTGAAAATATGGCGTATTTCTGCTGTCCGAATTGCGGTGTGAACACGGACATATTTAGTCGTGGCGGTGCACATAAAGCAGCCGATGCTGCGGAGATCTTATTTCTAGGTGCGATCCCATTAACACCAGCGATCCGATTGGCATGTGATGCAGGCGTGCCATTAGCGGCTGCCCCCTCTGTTTCTGATGATGCGCAATTATACAATGAAATTGCTAAACTAATTACCGATCGTATGGCTTTAAAATAAGCGTGTACAAACGCAAGCTTGTAATTTATAATTTATCTATTCTTTAAACACAAATTAGGAAACAAATATGAACGTTCAAAAAATAACAACTGTGCTTTTGCTTGGTGTATCTGTCGTGATTTTCGGATCCGGCTGTACGCGCAATATATCATCAAAAAATTATAATTCTGCGAGTGTTGGTGAATCTGCTAACACGTCCCAAGGTGTGATTATTGCAATGGAGACAGTAAATGTTTCTGAAACCGAAAAGCTAAGCGAAAACACTGCTGGTATGGCAATCGGTGGCCTTGGTGGAGCATTAGCTGGCTCTATGGTCGGCAAGGGCAAGGGGAACTTGCTAGGCATGGGACTTGGTGCTCTCGCCGGTGGTACCGCCGGGGCATTTGCTGAACAAGCGCTTGGCAACCAAGATGGTATTAAGTACACTGTAAAATTGAATAGCGGCGTTATAAAGACGGTTGTTCAAGGTGCTGATAATCCAATGAGTGTTGGACAACGCGTATTCCTTGAAGAAAGCATAGGCGCCAACAAAGGTCGTTCACGTATATACCCAGATACGACAGGAACTTCTGGCGTTCAACCAGTGACTCCGGCTCCAACTGTTATTGTACATCGTTAATTTTTTTCCGCTTTACTGAAAACCCTCGGCGGCAAAAAGTCACCGGGGGTTTTTCTTTAGTAACATTATCATGCCAACAAAAAGGATACTTTCAAATGCGTTTATCTGCTTATTTTTTGCCAGTACTTAAAGAAACACCTGCGGATGCACAAATCGCATCGCATCGTCTCATGCTACGCGCTGGCATGGTGAATCAATGTGCGTCAGGGCTTTATTCATGGCTGCCGTTAGGGCAACGTGTGTTGTCTAAGATTGAGAAAATCGTTGCTGATGAACAAGATAAAATTGGGTGCCACCGCGTAATTATGCCAACGTTGCAACCTGCATCATTATGGCAAGAAAGTGGTCGCTACGAAGATTACGGTAAGGAAATGTTACGCGTCAAAGATCGCCACGACCGTGACTTGTTGTTTGGCCCAACAAATGAAGAAGTCATCACCGATATTGTTCGTCAATACGTAAAAAGCTATCGTGACTTGCCACAAGTACTCTATCAAATCACATGGAAATTCCGCGATGAAATGCGTCCACGTTTTGGTGTGATGCGCGGCCGCGAATTTTTAATGAAAGACGGTTATTCATTTGATGCTACTTATGAGGATGCGCGAGCAACCTATCAGCGGATATTTGAAAGCTATTTACGCACGTTTGATCGCTTGGGGTTAGTTGCTATTCCAGTCAAGGCTGATTCAGGTGCCATTGGCGGCGATCTTAGCCATGAATTTCAAATTATGGCGGAAACGGGCGAGAGCACGGTTTATTATGATGCAGCGTATGACTCATTAACGCCAGAACAACGTACGTTTGACCATTTGCAAAACTTATACGCGGCAGCAGATTAAAAACATGATGCTGATAATTGCCCAGTGCCAGCGGATCGTTTGAAGTCTGCACGCGGTATTGAGGTTGGACATATTTTCTATTTCGGGAAAAAGTATTCTGAGGCATTAGATGTGAAAGTATCAGGCCCAGATGGTCAAGCAATTGTGCCTGAAATGGGGTCGTACGGCATTGGTGTATCGCGTTTAGTAGCCGCGATTATCGAGGCGAACCATGACGATGCAGGCATTATTTGGCCAGATGCAGTTGCACCGTTTAAGGTTGCATTAATTTCCGCTAAAACAGGTGATGAAGCGTGCGATGCGATTGCAAATGATATTTATGGAAAGCTTACGCGTGCAGGCATTGAAGTTTTATTTGATGATCGTGACGATCGCCCTGGGGCAAAGTTTGCGACAATGGATTTAATTGGCATTCCTCATCATCTGATTGTAGGGAATAAAGCCATTCAAGAATCAATGGTGGAATATAAAAACCGTCGTACTGGCGCGCGTGAGATGATTGCATTATCAGCTATTGATAGTTGGATTGATGGAATGCGCGGGTAGCAAAGATAAAGATTTGGCTAATAAAAAGTAATCACGCCATTTGTGCTGGAATACTTTTTAAAGCCCGATCAATAGAATTTTTCTTTTCTTCACGCAACCTGTCACTCTCAGAAGCAAATTGTTTAGGGGGATGCTCATCTGTCATGCGTCCCTTAAATAGCTCCTGCAATTGCCTCTTCATTTGGTCTTGTAAACTTGCATGGTGATCTTGTATTTTGGGCAAATCAGGAGACTTAGCCCCCTCCACTACCCCATTTTTTTGGGGAGCCAAACCAGACACACCAAAACCATCTATTGAAAACTGTATTTCTTGGCCTTTTCTCCATAAATGGACAGAAAAAGTTTTGCTAGCAGATGACACTTTTAAGGCTTCCGTTAAATCTCGCGGCTTTTCAAGCGTATGACCATTAACCTTAGTTAGCAGATCACCTTTTTGTATAAAAGATGCACCGCCAAACAAGCTAAGTGCTGAGATTTTATCATTGTTCGTTAAATCGTTCAACACAAGCAATCCTTTGGTTTCAGATGGCAGTTGAATTTTTGCTGCAAGATCAGCTGTTAGTGTCACAACCTCAATGCCATTTAGGGTGCGTATTCCAATCAATTCGATCATCAATTCCAATTTTATTCGGGCACCGATTCCAATAATATCCGAGCACTGATTCCAATTTTATTCGGGCA
>CAIOTO010000225.1 GCA_903861255.1 uncultured Alphaproteobacteria bacterium
GGTATAACCAAGGACGTCAAGCACAGATCACCAATGAACTGAATGAAATTATTGCAGGGTCGATTGCTGTATAAAGGGTGGTTTCTATGAATGCTTTACATAAGAAGCATTTATGGTTGTTATGATCCAAAATTAGCTTTACAACGACATAATTAAGCATAATTGATTTCTATATAAAGCAAGGTGAATAATTTTCCTCCTAAAAACTACGCTGACCTTTCTAGAATGCTGATTTGGCATCGTAAAAGAAGCAAAATATCTCAGCAAATGCTAGCCGATCTTGCAGGAGTAAGCAGAACGGCCGTGCAGCGTCTTGAATGCGGAGTCACGCCAGTTCAAATAGATACACTTTTGAAAATATTGAATATCCTCAATATCGAAATGTCGTATACCAGTCCTCTCATGGAAAGCTATATTGAAACCATAGCAAAGCACTCAAATGAGAGTGAATCCTCATGAACGAAAGTCACATTCAACAATTGTTCGTTTATAACTCAGGTACTTTTTGCGGAATGCTTTGTTTTGATGGCACTGTTTATGCATTTCAATATTTATCGAATTATCAAGGTGCGCCCATTTCATTGAAGATTTTGCCCAGTTATCAAATTTAAATCGCGACACAAAATATAATAGCAGTGTTGAAAAGGTTATTAAGGTTATAAATGAGTTTTGTACATTTCCGAACCTTGAATACATAAGCCTTTTTCGTCGTATTTTATTTAATTTTATTATTGGTAATGAGGATGTGCATCTTAAAAACTATTCTCTTATCAAGCACGATAACATTTGGAAACTTGCTCCTGCTTATGACTTCTTAAGCACAACTATCGCTCTGCAGTACCCTGAAGAAGAAAGTGCCTTGCCAATTAATGGTCGGAAAAACAAATTCAGGCGCGAGGATCTTGTTGATTATTTAGCGATAGATCATCTTAAATTAACGCCCAAAATTGTTGGCGCAATCATGGCGGAGCTTGAAGCACAGCGCTATACTTTTATTGATTTGATCGCACGATCCTATTTAACAGAACAGATGAAAGATGCTTACGTTAAGGTGTTAAATGAACGCTACAATCGGCTTTATGTTGCAAGCGACGGGTAATTTAACCCATTCAGGATTAAACCACCTCTTGTAAGCGCCGCCTTGGTTAATTCATCTCAGCAGAATCATTAAAATAGATTATGATATTCTGATCGAAGCTGAGTAATAGTCATACTTTCGTTAATAGAGATACTCTCATCTCCATAATATAAAACACCACTAATTGATAGACTTTCAGGCTTTACAATGTTCTGACAAATATTGCTAATTTGCTGTGCTGTAAATTCACATTTCCTGCAATTAAAACTTCTTAACTGTGAAAGCTTATTTAGTGGTGAAAAATCAATCTCGTGGCGTCCAAAATCAAAATTAGTTAGTCGAATTTCTTCTAAATTTTTGAATGTTCCTAATACAGAAAACAACCTCTGAAGCCTCGCCCTCCTCGTCATCTCCCCCGCCTTCTCAGCAGCATCCACGTCATAATTCCTATCATAATCCTCTTCATAATCGTAATAACCATAAAAGTGGCTTCCGTCAATACTTAACGTTTTTAGTCTTTCATGTGGAATGCTTGCTAATGTGGGAAGATCTTCATCATCATCAGAATCCTCAGATTTGCCTAGCCCTTCAATCAGCAGAGAGGTTAACTTAATATTATTTTTTGAAAGCGCACCGCAATTTTGAATAACGGTTTCTAAAGAGGTAAGCTTGGGAAATGAGCGCAAAAAATCGTCTGGAAATTCAGGGTGCCCCCCAACAAGACTGGTTAACCTAAGTGTCTTTATTTCTTTATTCCCTTGAATAAGCTTAAGCGCGCCTTCATCAATAAGGCTATTTGTTAAATCTAACTCTTCAAGCATTGTTAGCTTTTGAATTTCATTAAACATCTCGTTCGAAACTTCTTGCCTATTATTATCAGAGCCAGTAAAAGCTAATTTTTTAAGTTTAGGAAAAACGTAAACCATTTGTTTGATAAAATTAAGGGGGACCTCTTCATCGTCTTGAAAAACACCGCGGTCCTCGTAAGGGTCATGTAAATACTCAACACAATTGTAAAGTATTATTGAATGAACGAACGGTAAGAAATCATCTTTCCGAAACAAATACGTATTTAATTTTTTACTGATACGCAGTATTGTAGTAATCCTCAAGACATCTACTTTGCTAGCAATTTCTCCATCTGCATAAAATTCAAGAATATATCTAATCACGTCAAAACATAAGTCTTTCTGGGGTGGTTTATATTTTTTTTGCGAAGTCAAATCAGAAGATGAGCTTGATGAGCTATGCGCAATACTTGCATCCTTATCGGGCTGGAGTGGTTTATTTTTTTCTTGCGAAGTCAAATCAGAAGATGAGCTTGATGAGCTATGCGCAGTACTTACAGCCTTAGCGGGTGAAAAGGCATATGTAGTTGCATTATCTAGTGCGCGCATCAATTCGTCAGCTGTGTATGAACTTGCCTTCCTTTCGGGTATGGCAACAGAAGCATGCGACGAAGCGCTAGCACTGTCGCATATATTTTTTAAATCACAGAATTCAATTGCTTCCTTTAAAGTATCATCATTTGCGCTCAGTAACGCCGTACTGATAAGTGTTGTCAGAATAATTTTAATTAACATTTATTTAAACCTCAAATTTTTCGTTTTGTTTAACTAGACAACTTGCTGTGAATATAATTTTATATCACTATTCAACAAGAATAGACTATGTGTAATGGTTCCAATCCTATTTGTCTACCTGGGTAAAACCCGGGTATGGCATTAAAAAATGCTCAAAAGGATACACATGCTTAGGTGCCCAACTATTAGAAACAGCGAAGATGCACAGGGAAATCTGGGGAAGACAATCGTTCTGGGTAGTATGGTGCAACCCAGTCCTAACACATGAAAAAGTAAAAAAATGGACTAAATCCCTAAAGTATCGTATGATTGCTTGAATAATATTTTAAGTAAACATATGACTACATTTAAAAAACCTGGCAAAGTACAAGGCCTTAAAAGTTCAAAAAAACGCACAGCTTCGTCGCGTCAATGGTTGCTACGTCAGCTGAATGATCCGTTTGTTGCGCAAGCGCGTAAAGAAGGCTATCGTTCGCGTGCGGCGTTTAAATTGCTGGAAATCAACGAAAAATATAAACTTATTAAACGCGGTTCATGCGTCCTTGACCTTGGCGCTGCACCGGGTGGATGGTGTCAGGTTTCAAAAACAATTGTGGGTGACCCGGGTGTTGTTATTGGTGTTGATTTACTGGAAATTGATCCGATTACTGGGGTGGCATTCCTGCAGGGGAATTTCCATGACGAGCAGATTCAAACTACAATTATAGACATGTTCCAAGGGCAAAAGGCTGACGTTATCTTAAGTGACATGGCGGCAAGTTCATGCGGGATGTCGGATGTGGATCATGTTCGTTTGATTGCACTGCTTGAAGCTGTGTTTCAATTTTCATTCGATATGCTAAAACCTGGTGGCAGCTTTGTCGCTAAAGTTTTACGCGGTGGAACAGAACATAATTTGCTTGGGCAGCTTAAACAATCGTTTTCAAAAATTAGCCATTTCAAACCAAAGTCAAGCCGACAAGAATCATCGGAATTGTATGTGGTTGCGCAGGGATTTAGGCCGAAAAAGGAAAATGATCCACGCGCGATTCAAGATGGGATGATGTTGGAAGGGGAGCGAGAATGACACTATTTGATGGAATTATTATTGGCGTTGCACTGCTGTCAGCCCTTATGGGTTTGATGCGTGGCTTAACACGTGAAATCCTTGGTCTTGCATCATGGATTGGCGGCGCATCGCTTACGTTTATCGGCATGCCGTTTGTTCAAATCATTGCACGTCGATATATCCAAAATGGAATGATGGCGGATGTTGCGGCAGCTGTTGGATTGTTTTTAATTTTTCTTATATTATTTAGTGTGATTAGCCATACCTTGTCTGGTTTCATTCGGCAAAGCGTGCTTGGTGGCATTGATCGATCGCTTGGCTTTTTGTTTGGTGTTGGACGTGGCATTGTCGTCTTGTGTGTTTTTCAATTGCTCATTAGTTGTTTTGTCCCGCGTCACAAGCAACCTGAAACCTTTCAGAATAATCGTTTTGCGCCTATGATTTACAAGGGCAGCGATTTGTTGTTTAGTTTGTTGCCGCATCAAATTGCATCAAAAATATTTGAACAACAACAAAAGCTTGTCTCTGATATTGCGGCTGTTGGCGCGGCGAATATGGCTAATACAATGAATGCTGTTGTTAATAATGCAGCTAATAATGCGATGGGCTTTGCAACGCCTGGTCAAATGGCAAATAATCTAAAGCAAGCACCAAATTCACAACAAGAAGCAGAGAATTTAGCGCGCCTGCAACCGAGAGCTGCCGCACCAACGGAAGGTGCGAGCGTCACTACGAAGCAGCAAAATGATATGAATCGCTTTTTGAATTTACAAGATATGGACGAAGAGAGCGCGCTTGAAGCAGAATCGCAAGAAGAAATTGCACCCGCGCCTATGACGGCAATGGCACCAACAATGATGCCGCAACAGCAAATGATGCAACAACAGGCGCAACAACAGGCGCAACAACAGCCCGCAATGCCACGCCAGCCAGGTCAGTCAGGCATGCAACAAAATGCTCAGCAACCTATGCAGCAGCAAGCACAACAAATGCCGCCTCAACAAATGCAACAACAACCACAACAGCCGGTGCAACAAATGACACCAGGCGCCGCGCCTGCACAACAAGGATCGCCTAGAAGATAGTTTCTGAACGGCGATTATCTCATTAATAAAAGCCGTTCAAAAAGTTACTATTTTGCAGCATCACGACAAAGCGATTTGAGGTCAATACGCGAGCGACTAAAGTCCATATGACTATCATGTTCATCTTCACGAACTTTTAAAAGTTCAAGCAATTCAGGTTTACGTGTGAGCAGATCTTTAAGCGCGTAGTTTTCAATCATTTTTCCATGGCTTGCAAACATCGTACCCTTAACACCTGGCATTATGTGATTTGCTAAAACATAACGAATATCTAAAAACATACGGTCAAGCGTTTCACCATCATCACCAAATTTATATTCGGTGTTATAGCTCAAAAACTGATCAAGACTATCGAAATGCATATGATACATTTTTGACCGCGTCCAAGCACTTCCTGTGCTTCTTGCTTCTCCCGCAACAACATTGTCATAAACCAAATGTACGAGCCCATCACTTTCCAGTCGCATGCCATCAAGAACAACACCTGTTTCTTCAGCCGTTTCACGAATTGCCGTATCTTTTGCTGATTTTCCAAGACCAGTTAGTCGGCTGCCAAGCGCACCAATGTCTTGCATTCCACCCACAAGAGACAGCATTCTGGGCGAGCCATCACCAAGAAGTGTTTTATTATCAGATCGTTGTATGACCAAAGCGTATAATTTGTCATCTATCTGAACGGTAACAAAACAATCAGCTGCTAAATTCTCGCCTGCTTTAAAATAAAAGCCAGGCCCTTTAACCGATATATCGGAACCGCCAGGAAATGGATTAATTGGAAGGCCATTTTCATCATATTCGAATATTGGATTAGTTGAATCAGCAGGGTCACTCACCCATAAATCTTTGTAGGTGAAGTTCTTTACACGTATCATCCGGACAAGTTCGATGTTTGTTAACTTTTGATCTGCGCGGAACAATAAGTCTGTGCTTAGCGATTCTCTCCACAGTATGTGCAGCATTTCAGCAACGGGTTCTCGAACAACCGTGCCATGCGCATCGTCCCCGTCTACAAAAAGACTTAAAGATGGATCTGCCAATCCCTCTGGTGCAGCTTGACGAAGAGGATGGTACCAAGGCAGCTGTCTATTCACAACGTGGTTCCGTGGGTTAAAACCATATATGTCTTTTGCAAGTTCTGGTTTGGCAAGATCAGCTTCGCTTGGTCTAGGAAGTGCTATTTCGTAATAGGTAGGCGCGGCACCAGAAGCAAGTGATTCCTTTGGTGGATAGCCAGTCCATTTGGCGGGATTCCCAGCCATTCCTGCAAAGTCTAAAGCTTCTTCTTGAACATCCATTTTTTCTGTCATGTAACTGTAAACAAAATCGTTTATTGCTGCAGAAGAAACACTTGTATTACCTGCTCTATGACGCTTGAAATCAGATCCAAGTTGATCAAATTCCATAGCGTTTACTTCTGCACATGTGCCTAATAAAATCACACTTAATGTTGCTGCAATCATTTGTTTATTCATCATACATGTAACCCTCATCGGAAAGTTTTTTACTATCTACATTACATATGGTGATGGTTAGTGGTAAATGCAACCAAAAAAATATTTTTTTGTATTTTAATTTCTAATTACTTATTTCGCCCCCAACATCGTTAAAAATACACCCACATCCGCTGCATTTTGCACGGAAATTGCAGCTACATCGGGTTCAATTCGTTTAATCAATCCAGCAAGAACTTTGCCTGATCCCAATTCCACAAATGTTGTCGTACCCAATTGTTTCATATGCGTCACGCTTTCACACCAACGCACACGACCTGTGATTTGTTGCACCAAGGATGGCACGACAAATTCACTTCCGACCAATGGCATAGCGGTTATGTTTGCAATGATCTGACTTGTGCCATCATGAATTGTTGTTTTACCAAGGGCATCTTCCATCACGCGGGCAGCTGGTTCCATCAATGGGCTATGGAACGGCGCACTCACCGGCAGCAACAAACCACGTTTTGCACCGGCTTCAAGTGCACGCTTTATGACTTCATCTACAGCATCTTTATGGCCACTGACGACGACTTGCCCGGGGCTGTTATCGTTAGCAACACCGCAAAAGTTATCGGGTTTATCAAAGCCATCGAGTAATGATTCCACAACGGATAGGTCGAGCCCCAAGATTGCGGCCATGGCACCAACACCAACAGGAACGGCTTCTTGCATAGCTTTACCTCGAAGTCTCACCAACCGTACCGCGTCGGTTAAACTTAAATAACCGGCGGCGCATAGCGCTGAATATTCACCCAGCGAATGTCCGGCCATCATGGGTGATATTGCGGCAGCAGAGGTGCTTTTTGTTTCATCCATAATCACACGGAACGCCATCATACTAGCGGTGAGCAATGCCGGTTGGGTGTTTTCAGTCAGCATCAACGTGTCGTTGGGCCCTTCGAACATCGTGTGTGATAGTTTTTCTTGAAGTGCGTCCTCGACCTCATCCATAACCAGACGAGCAGCTTTGAAATTATCATATAGGTCACGCCCCATGTTGATTGCTTGTGATCCTTGTCCGGGGAATGCGAATGTAAAAGTCATAAAAGTTCCATTTTATTTAAGAATATATCAATCAGTTGTAGCGGATTTTGGCTGCACTGTCACGGATTTCGCATTTGCTCGGTAAGAATGAGCTTTCGTTATCAAATAATTTGTGTAAAAATAATTTTAATTTAAATTATTGTTTGAACAGGACGTCTTTATGAGAAAATCATTACAAACCTATCGTTCATTTTTTGCTGCATACTGCAAAAAGATGGCTATTGCGCTAAATATTGTACTACTTATGTTTACAGCATGTGCTGATGCATCCCCCTGCAGTGGAACTGTTAATGGCACATGTCCAACAGGACAAGCATGCTACCGTGCTGCGAATGTATACGGTTGCTATAATTGCACAAATAGTAATCTCACATGCCCGGATCGCCAAGCTTGCGGATTAACGCCTGGCTCTACTACAGCTTACTCATGCCAGCCAGCATGTATTCCGAACTCATCTGGTGTTTGCCCTGCAGGAAAAGTATGTCACCTTAGTATCCTAGGGGGAGACTATCAGTGCTACACATGCACCGGCACAGTAAGTAATGGCACATGCCCGAGTTACAAAACATGCGCATTAACGCCTGGTTCTACTACGGCTTATTCATGCCAAGATACATGCAAGGATAACACGTCTGGTGTTTGTCCAACAGGACAAGTATGTTATCGCAGTAACTCGAGCGGCGTGCCCAGATATAGCTGCTACACATGCGCCGGCACAGTTAATGGCAGGTGTCCAACAGGACAAGCATGTTATAGTAGTAATTCGACCGGTGTGCCCATATATAACTGCTACACATGCGGTTCGACTACAACTGATGCGAATGTCGCTACTGCAACGTGCCCATCTGGGAAAAAATGCAATCCGCCTGCTGCTGGCAGCAATGCTGGATATACGTGTGGATAAATAATTGAAATATTAGATTGAAAAAGGCGCCTAATTCGGCGCCTTTTTTTATGCAGTTTGGCACTTGTTTGCCTATTTCGGTATATGTGCTTCCATGCATACATTCATCAAGAATGAATTAAACGATTCACTCTTTTGATCTGTTGATCCAAATCTGCGCACAGAAACAGTGCCCTCCTCGGCTTCGCGTTTACCAACGGCCAAGATATACGGTACCTTTTGCAACGAATGCTCACGCACTTTATAGCTGATTTTCTCGTTCCGGTCATCAAGTTCAACTGACAAGCCCTCAGCTTTTAGTTGTTCATGTAGCTTTGCCGCGTATTCATTTGCTTCGGACGTAACGCTTGCCACAACGATTTGTGTTGGCGCCAACCACAATGGAAAATTACCCGCATAATGTTCAATCAACACGCCGATAAAGCGTTCAAACGATCCTAGAATTGCACGGTGCAACATGACAGGGCGGTGACGTTTGCCATCTTCAGCGATATAAGATGCATCCAATCGTTCGGGCAACACGAAATCCACCTGCAATGTACCACACTGCCAATCACGGCCAATACTGTCGCGCAAGACGAATTCAAGCTTAGGGCCGTAGAACGCGCCCTCACCTGGGTTTAGTTCATAGGTGAGTCCTGCTGCCGTTGCGGCCTCGGTCAATGCATGTTCCGCTTGATCCCAAGTTTCATCTGTTCCAGCACGGATTGAAGGGCGATCCGAAAACTTCACACGTACGTCCGTAAAGCCAAGGTCTTTATACATGCCCTTTAGCAGGTCACAAAATGACTTTGTTTCCGTCACAATTTGCTCTGGCGTACAAAAAATATGCGCATCATCTTGCGTAAACGCACGCACACGCATAATGCCATGTAGCGACCCTGATGGTTCATTTCGGTGGCAGCTGCCAAATTCAGCCATACGCAAAGGCAAATCACGATAGCTTTTTACGCCTTGCTTGAAAATCTGTACGTGGCATGGGCAGTTCATTGGCTTTATAGCGAGGGTACGATCGTCTGCCTCAATAGTAAACATCGCATGACCGTACATATCCCAGTGACCAGATTCTTCCCATAAGCGGCGATCAAGTAACTGCGGCGTTTTAACCTCGACGTAATCATGTTTTTCAATACGTGCGCGCACAAACGATTCAAGCGCACGATACAGCCGCCAGCCTTTTGGGTGCCAGAACACGGCTCCTACGGCTTCCTCTTGAATGTGAAACAAACCAAGCTCGGCGCCTAGCTTGCGATGGTCACGCTTTTCGGCTTCCTCGAGCTGGAATAAATGTTCCTTCAATTGCGCATCAGTTGCCCAGGCAGTACCATAAATACGTTGCAGCATTGGGTTTTTGCTATCGCCGCGCCAATAAGCGCCTGCCAATTTCATCAGCTTAAATGCAGTTCCAATGCGGCCAGTGGATGGTAAATGTGGCCCACGGCAAAGGTCAATAAAGTTCCCTTGACGGTACAATGTAATGGTATCACCCGCAGGGATGCCTTCGATAATTTCGGCTTTGAAATGCTCACCAATGGATTTGAAAAACGTGATCGCCTCGTCACGATCCCATTCTTCGCGTGTGAACGGCTCATCGCGTTTGATGATGGCGTGCATTTTTGCTTCAATCAAAGTCAGGTCATCGGGCGTGAATGATTTTTCGTTAAAGATATCGTAATAAAAACCATTTTCAATAGATGGCCCAATCGTGATTTGCGCGGATGGATACAATTCTTTAACGGCTTCGGCCAGTACGTGCGCGACGTCATGGCGGATGATATCCAAGCCATCGGCCTCTATGCGGGTTACAATTTCAAGCGTTGCGCCTTTTGGTAGCGTTCTTGTGAGATCCCAAAGTTCGCCATTAACGCGTGCCGCGACGGCCTCTTTCGCCAAACGAGGGGAAATATTTTGTGCCACGGTAAGAGCAGTCACTGCACTGTCAAATTCACGCACGGAACCGTCTTTTAAAGCCACTTGAAACATGTAAACTAATCCTTTTTGTATTTACCGTCATGGCGAGCCCGAAGGACGTGGCCATCCAGAAAACAGGCTGGATCACCACGTCGCTAATGGCTACTCGTGATGACGAACGAGAAAATGATACCTATTACGAATGACGTTGATTATTGCCAATGTGTAATATCCTTGTAAAGTATCATATTTAGAGAAAAAGGGCAAAAGAGATCATTCACTGCGCATCTGATCAAGGTATCATGTTTAAAAAAAGACCATCACCCTTCCGTCTTAGGAACATAACACACAACCTCAACCGGGCGGCGATCATCTGTATCAGATGGATTAAAGATATTCAAATTCTGATCTGGAATAATAAATTCGGCATCACACGTGATTTCAACAACCATCATTCCACGGCTTGGCATAAGATCTGACAACTCGCCAGCACCAACCGGTGTACGTTTTGCCCCTGTAATACGATGACTGCGCACCATCTCAATTGCAAAATCGCTACAAATCACAGCATCCATCAACCATTCTTCGACTTGAGCTTCGCTCATCCCTTTTGGTGCACGAAGACCTATCAAAAAGGTATTTGTCATATAATTCTTATGAAGCCTCAGGTAGAACAAACGTTCACGTTGTGAAAATGGAATGACTGCGTAACTTTGCTCAATCGTATTCAGGTAATGTTTAAGCAGTTCTAACAATGGCGCAAAGCACCCTTGGATATCGTTATGATTATACCCTGACAAAATAGGCGGCAATTGCGACAGCCGAAGCGTTGCAAGATGCCCTGCCGTGTCGCATATCCTTTGAAACAGAACGTACGGATTTGTGGCTGGTGCATTTAAAATTGTTTCCAGTGCAGGCAGCGCAGTAATAAGTGGCCGCAGCAACATTTCCGTTTCAGCCATTAACGGTGTACCGATTTGAGTTTGCAATCGATCACTCAAATAAGCAGCTTTTTCACGAATACGTTGCGCAAGTTCAGCGCACTGCTTCCATAAAACAGTTTCATGCGTGATGTAAAAACATGGCGGCACAAACGGCGCACGACTGTACGACTCGTCAAATGCAATTTTTAAAATCGGAAAGCCCTGACAAAGCGTAGGCGCCTTATCACCCACACTTAAAATCAATCGCGGGAATAGCCGTGGAATTGAAATCACGTTATCTGGGATATTTTCATCTTTAATGACATCGCCCTCTATCGATACAAATCGCGGAAAATCACCCGTTGTTGGCGACCGATCGCTTGAACGTTCAGGCATAGATAGAAAAATGGTAATAGCCTCGCGTGCTGTGCCTGGCTTGTAATGGCGTATATCAAGTTCAAGCGGCGGAACCTTTGTCATATCGGATCGGTAATTTACAATCAATCCATCTGGCATAACAACTTCAAGTTCAAGAACGCGAATCAAACCATCGGTCAGCGCAATTGGGTCAATATGCAGAATGTGCACGCCCCAATGATGATTAGAGAGCAGCTGCAATTGATGCGCCAAATGCTGATGATGACGCAATTCCATTTGCTGAAAATGCTGCGGGGTTAGCATCATGCCTTCATGCCAATGAATGTGCGGGACAATAGTAAGATGACGTGCGGACATGTAAACCCCTTCATAATTAGTTAAAATTTAATTAATTATGAAGGTTCCCTTGGATTAATTCAAGACGCAAGGTGGTTCTGCGTCATTAATCAGATTTCAACCAAACTTCTGCGCTCTTACTTCATTCAGCAATGTTATCAACGCATCATGTTTTTCTGCATCAACACGGCACAAATCAAGCGAAGATGCATCCGACAAATCAGTTCTTGAATTCGTAAATTCTTCCAAAGCACCCGTAAACGTTGCACGTTCCTCTACAGGAACCTCTGCTATGATACGCAGTAAAAATGCTGTATCAACATCACATGTGTAGTTTGAAATGATCCGCTTTGTGGCCAGCACAGTATCCCATGACGACACGTCTTTTCTTGCCTGATCATGCCCTACTTTCCCGTCCATCATATCAAATAAAGCTATTAATACTGCGCAGGGCTGTATCGATTTCGCTTTTTGTTTTGCGGATGCACTTTCAAAGTCTTTTACAAAGCCTTTATTAATTAATACAGACGCTTGCATAACACTTTCGCGGCGCGCCGCTGGCTCTCTGGCCTCCAATAATAGCTTCAACCGATATTTAACCCCAGAAGGCGTTCTTAAAACAGTCAAACGTTGCAAGTCTCGCTCGATATGCCAATACCAATATGCGTCATGACTTGTATCGTGCGCAAAAGCCGCGTCATGACCTATAAAACTGGCTCTGGTCTTCTCTACAAGGTCACTTATGGCCGTCAATTTTTGATCTGAATTTGCATTGTCTGGATAAAGTGTAGGAGAAAGCCTATAAAGCTCGTAATAATCTTCTTCTTGAAAATATGGCGAAACAAGAGAAAACATATCACATAGTCGCCCATATGCTTCTTTATTTGCTTCATGACTCATGCATTGGAATTTATCAAGCCATTGATCTGGATTGCTTGGTTTTAAAGCAAGCAAAAATTCAACAAGGGCATCTGCGCTAAATGCACGCGTATCTATCAAACTTAAGCAAAAACGTGCCACTGGCATACGTGCTTCAGGAGGAAACTCATTATGCAAAACTTCAATGGCGCTAGGATAGTAGCGATATATGTCTGCAAACGTAAAATCCCCACTTAAACCATTCAACTGTAATGCATAATATAAATCCGCCACGACCGCGTTTGGGCTGCACTCAACAGTGCTATTCAAAACCTCCAATATCTCTCCAATAGGCTGAGTGAGTGCATTCAGCTTTTTTAAATTTGATAACGTAAAGACAATCGCAAGTTGCGCTGCATTTTGTTCAAGCATTGGGTCAGTTTCTATTTTATCATCATAAGGCAAAGAAACACTTTCAATGGGATAATATATTCCGATCTCAATAAATTCATGCGGCCACAATCCACCTGATTGAAATTCTTCAACCATTAATTCAAATAAATCCGCTTCGCTTAACAATGGCAATATAGGAAAGCCGCTATCACGGTATGTTTGAAATGATTTATGAAATTGCATGCGCATATTTTCGGTGAAATTGGCCATAACATCTAACGTTCCGCCGCCAGCTTTCTTCATTCCAGCCGATTCTTTAGACTCTGCGCGACTTAATGCTTTTTGGGATATATATTCACCCTTTGTATCACTGTGTTTTTCGTCCCATGCTTTGCGCACGTCTCCTTCTTTACGTCCTGCACGAGTTGAAAAGAGCTCGGATTTTGCGTCACTGCTACTATCAAAAGGACCTGATGGAGATACTTTGCTATATATCCTTACTGTATCTTGTCTTTCTAGCAGGGCTCTTTCCTTATTTGGCGGCCCTTCTTTTTCATCCATTGCGCTCGCAGAGCTCATCAATACGAGAATCATTGCTGGATAAAAAAATGCACGCATACGTTTTCCTTTCAGGGAATGCTTTACGACTCGTCTCTCTTTTAGTTTCCCTCTTTCTCCTCTTCAGTTGTCCTCCGGTTTAACCGGAGGACACATATACGTTCCCGCTCTGATTATGGTCCCTCGGGTCACGCCCGAGGGAAACTAGTAGGGGGTGGAGGGGAAACTAGTGGAAGTGGCAGAAAAACTGAGTAGTGAAACAGCTAATTAAACTATGTCAGCCACGCCATCCATTTCACCCGCAGTATTGTCTCCGAGAGTAAGTGTTCCAACGCCATCAGTGATTGCATCAATATCACCTGAATCTTTAGCAACAGACTCTACTTCACCTGCTTTAGCCAAATTGCCATTGATGCGCTTATCAAAGGCTTGTCGCGCAGTTAATGTTTCTTGGATTTGCAGCCATGGTTTTACCCCAAAAAACGCAGCAAAGGCAAATCGTGGCTGATCATTTGCTCTAATAACACGGTGTATCGTTGATTTAATACCCGTTACGCTATTCTCTGGACGATCTCCATCAGTTCCCCACATCAGCATGTCGCCTGCATTTACAACGAGCACATCTGGGTTGGCGCCAACATCATACCAACGGCCATCTTTGCCCAAAAGTTGAAGTCCCGGTTGCGTCGCAAATAAAAGCGAAAGCGCACTAATATCCGTATGTGCAACATTTACAACTTTGCCAATATCTTCAGATACGGCAGGATAATGAATGATTCTTACAATGTTTGAGTCTAGATCTAGCTCGGCCATTTCCTCAACACTATTGATACCTCGGACTTCTTTGCCTTCTGTATTGATGCCACCATTTTGGATTCTTGTCGGCAGCAAAAAACCCTCTTTCGTGTGCACTTGATCGATCCACTGTGTGAGCATTATTTTAACGATGCGCATTGCAGCAAAATAGCCTTCTACTTTTTCGCTAAACATGTAGGGTAATCTATGGCCTGTTGCGTAGTGGTAATATTCCATAAAATTCTGTTCTGTCGCACCTTCGGCTCGTTCAACACCAAATGGATAATACCCAAGTCCAATCGGAGATTTATCTTTATGATATTCATTCTTAAAAGCATCCGTCATATTAAAGAAATCGCCACTCTCCCTCTCAAGCCCTCGAATATCAATGCTAGGGCTAGGGTTTTTTATAAGTGCAAATCCTTGATTTCTTAGACTAGCTACAAATTGTTCATTTGCATCTAGAGCTTGCGCATCAATAATGGGAAGGCCAGCGCTAGTGACAACATGCGCCTCTGCAAATTCCATTGCATACGTGCCTTGGAACATGGCGCACAAAATGGCAATGCTGCATAAAAACGAAAATCGTATTTTTCTCATAAAATTACTCCTGAATGATATTTGATGGAACAAATGTGTTTAATTGAAGCAAATTCTACAATAAGTAAAAAAGTTCAGCAAGAATTAATTTTAGAAAAATATAAAATAAACTTGAGGCTAATGGTTGCAAATGTGTTGGATTTATTCTCTTCACACAAGTACATGGATCCTCCGAGCACGCGGCGAGAACGAGAGAAGGGGGGGAATGTTTTTACTGAATTTTAATTAATATTAGATTAAAATTATAACTATCAAGGAAAATAAGAAGGCTTCAGTCAATGTTCAACACTCTCCACTTGCTGCGTACACCCAAAATTCTCGCCATATCAATATTTACAATGTTGCCTTTCATCACACTTACAGTTACACCTGCTGCATTTTGCGCCTCACTTGAATTGGTCGTAGAATCACAGAGGCCTAGCATGTCAGTTATGCGTTTTGGCGATCGTCCTGCAGCAAAAGAGCGCACAATAGGATGGCACTCTATCAAAAGCTTCACGACAACAGGATTTGTTGCTGGTACGTGCAAGATGGCCACCTGTTCACACAATATAGTTAGCTTCCCAATCGGCGATCAAATTTTTTCAAAAACGATTAATTTATTCGAATCAAGCAAAGAAAAAAAAGTAATGCTCACTAGCACTTTCGATTCGTGCAATACAATCACTGTGACGCATAACTTTTATGGCAGCATCAATGCATCTAAACTTACGGATGCTTTGTGGTCCTATTTTGGGCGCTTAGGTTTTGTGGAGAGCTTAGATGAATCTCACAATATCTATAATTATGCGGGCGAGAGCCTTCACTCGACCTCAGTAGACTTATCGTCGATCATAGCAACTGGCACTATTTCAGCGGCACCTGGAACAGCGCCAAATCTTTATGGCATCTGTATAAGCCATGATCGTGAGACGAATAACGTACACTACATACTAACGGACGGTGTCACTAAGCTGATTCAAAAAATGGCTCCCCAACCAGAAGTGACAGCAACTGACGACGTGAAACGCAACGTTGATTTTGGTAATGGAATCTCTTTGATTGCAAGTATTTATGGCGAAAATACATATCTTTCAGAGGACAGGGCCCTGGAGTATGAGATTTTTGAGGTTTTAGGTTCATCGTGAGTCGTAATGACATAAATGCAATGACCAACCATCCCGCGTCATTCCACGTAAGACGGGTCTGTCCGTCATGGCGAGCAACTTAAGTTGCGTGGCCATCCAGAAGAATAGTCTGGATCACCACGGAGCTCGCGCTTCTCGTGATGACGGGCTCTTAACTCAATGACAGTGGGACGTGATCCGCGGATCTACAATTGAAGATGCATATATTTTGTATATAATACGATTAAGTATTTGCCCTTGAAGCTTTATAAAAATAAGAATGACACAGCCTAACAAAATTTCACTCCACCTCGCGCTTTCCCCTGCAGGGCATCCCTATCTGCATCAGGCTACAGATGAACATGTCGATTCCTCTACCGCTGGCAAACTTGAATCCTATTTCGCCGCCGACTATGCATGCGGCCTCCTTCGCCTTGGCATATCAGCGATTAAAACACCGCATGCGCAATCAATCACGTTTTGGCAATCGCTTGGACAATTATTCATTTCGGAAGCACGTCGCACAATTGGGCAAGGCACAGATCCCATTTCGTCCCATTTCTTGATCCCGGCCCCTGCCGCTGATTTACATGCGTTAATTGGCAAAGCACCTTTTATGACGGGTGCAGAATACTTAAATCTAGATGTGTTAGCCATGCTTTGGACGGACATGACGAATGCACTTAAAGTCGAGCTTACCGCTTTTAACGGTGCATTTTACGACTATCTTGCGCATTACAACCCCAGCTGGAACAAAGTCGGCCGTGTGTGCTTTCATCTTGCTGAAAATAAAACTAACCAAACCCACCCGTTTGCGTTCCTTGCAACCTACACAACGCGATTGACTGCAGCATCGAACGTGCAACATGTGCCGCTTGGACAAGCCCTTAAAGAATATGCTGGCGAGCAAAACCGTGCGCAATTGCTGGCGCTATTGGTGCCCGTACAAAAAGCCGCTGAGAAAAGCACCTTTATCAAAGACCTACTCGATCGATCAGCCATCTTCACTCCACAAGCTTGGACGCCGCATCAAGCCCATGCATTTTTAAAAGAAATTCCACAGATCGAAGAAAGCGGTGTTCTGGTGCGCGTGCCAAATTGGTGGACGCCAAAGCATCCGCCGCGCCCACAAATTAGTATCTCTGTTGGCAATCAATCGGCTAGTGCTGTCGGTATGAATGCACTACTTGATTTCAATATTAGTTATTCTCTGCCGGATGGGGAAAGCCTGACCTATGAAGAATTGCAAGAAATACTCGCCAGGCAAGAAAATCTTGTGCAAATCAAAGGCCAATGGGTCGAGGTTGATCAGTCCAAGCTTTCACACGTATTATCACATTGGCAAGATGTTGCCCGGCAAGTCAAACGTGACGGCTTATCCTTTGCTGAAGGGTTGCGGCTTGTTGCTGGTGCAGGCAGTCAAAAGGGAGGTGATGATTTTGTTGACAGTGTTGCCGCCTGGTCAAATGTTGTTGAGGGCGCATGGCTAGAAGAAACCCTTAATCAATTGCGGCATCCTGATCAGTCGTCAGACAGTGCCGTTCAAACGATTTTAGCACGTGATTTAAAGGCAACCCTTCGCCCGTATCAACTTAGCGGTGTGCAGTGGCTTTGGTGGCTATATAAGCTTCGCTTGGGCGGCTGTCTTGCAGATGACATGGGGCTTGGAAAAACGATTCAGGTGTTATCGTTGTTTTTGCTGGCAAAACAGGCTGAAGCTGTTCAACGCCCACACCTGTTAATTTTGCCCGCGTCACTTTTAGGGAACTGGCAAGCTGAAATTATAAAATTCGCACCATCCCTGGCTGTATGGGT
This sequence comes from uncultured Alphaproteobacteria bacterium, assembly GCA_903861255.1. Taxonomy (GTDB): domain Bacteria; phylum Pseudomonadota; class Alphaproteobacteria; order Paracaedibacterales; family CAIOTO01; genus CAIOTO01. The sequence continues at coordinate 17,912 of CAIOTO010000225.1, forward strand.
GGCGCACGGCACAAGTGCTGATCAGTACATTCTAAAGCAAAATGATGCGCCCAATTTAACGGGAATAGACCTTGTTATCACGACGTATTCGAATGTGTATCGTCTGCCCTGGATTGATAAAGTCGCCTGGAACATCGTGATTTGTGACGAGGCGCAAAGCATTAAAAATCCGGGCACGAAACAAACGCTTGCAATCAAGAAAATCCCAAGCCAGGTGCGATTTATTCTGACTGGCACACCTGTTGAAAATCGTCTGTTGGATTTATGGTCGTTGTTTGATTTTGTGGCGCCAGGGTTGCTTGGCACTAGCAAAGCGTTCTCAGGCTATGGCAAGAAAAAAACCGATGCAGATGAAGGGGCTGAGCAATCCTTTTTTGCAAGCGTGCGTCAGCTCATCAGCCCATATATCTTACGCCGCCTTAAAAGTGATAAAAGCATTATTGCTGATCTGCCTGACAAAACCGAGGTTGACACATACTGTTTCTTGACCAAAAGTCAGATTGGGCTGTACCAACAAGCCGTGCAAGAGCTTGCGCAAAAACTGGAAGAGCCCGCCGAGCAACAAGATCCAATGGCACGACGCGGGTTGGTGTTGTCGTATCTTATGCGTCTTAAACAAATTTGCAACCACCCCAGCCAATGGCTTGGTCATGGTGACTTTGATGAACAAAATAGTGGCAAGTTCCTGCGGCTAAAAGAACTGTGCGAAGGCATCGCCGCCAAACAAGAAAAAGTGCTTATCTTCACGCAATATCGCGAGATTATTCCAGCGCTACAGACGTATCTTGAGGGTGTGTTTGGCAGATCCGGGCTTATTTTACATGGAAGTACGCCTACCAAAGAACGCGCAAAATTGGTTGCATCGTTCCAGACTGAACAGGGGCCGCCGTTTTTTATTTTATCTATCAAAGCAGGCGGAACGGGGTTAACGCTTACCAATGCATCGCATGTGATTCACTTTGATCGTTGGTGGAATCCAGCTGTTGAAAACCAAGCAACAGATCGCGCGTATCGTATTGGTCAAAAGAAAAATGTACTGGTGCACAAATTTATTTGTCAGGGAACTATTGAAGAAAAGATCGATTCCATGATAAATCAAAAGAAAGCGTTGGCGAATGATTTGCTGCAAGGTGGCGGCGAAGCGTTGTTGACCGAGATGAGCAATGACGAATTGATGAAAGTTGTGTCGCTGGATATTCATAAGGCTATGGGTGATGGATAATTTCTTGTCTTTCCCGCGAAGGCGGGAATCCAGAAGAACAAACGCGCAAAAGCAGACTTAAGAAACAAAGCAGCCCCTAGATCCCCGTCTGCACGGGGATGACAAGAAGATGACACAAAAAAAGGAAATGATAATGAGCAGATATGGTGGCTACGGCGGATTCCCCGAATATGTTTCCGTAGCTGAGCGACGCGAACAAGCCAAAGCGCTCACTGCAAAGCTTAAGAAGCAAGGTCATATCCTAAGTCCTGTTGTTATCGAAGGGCGTACAATCGCAAAAACATTCTGGGGCAAATCGTGGTGCACCAACTTAGAATCCTTTAGTGATTACGAAAATCGTTTGCCACGCGGACGAACCTATGCACGAAATGGCTCCGTCATTGACCTTAAAATCAACCCAGGCGAAATTACAGCGATGGTTAATGGCTCGAGTGTGTATGATGTCTCCATCAAAATTAATGCATTCCCAGAATCTAAATGGAAAACACTTGTTAAGGAATGCAGCGGAAAAATTGATTCACTGATTGAACTTTTGCAAGGAAAGTTCTCAAAAAGTGTCATGGAAATCATCACAGCAAATGAAACAGGCATGTTCCCCAAGCCAAATGAGATTAAATTGAACTGTTCTTGCCCTGATTATGCGGATATGTGCAAACATGTGGCCGCCGTTTTATATGGTGTTGGCCATCGACTTGACGAGAGACCCGAAGATCTGTTTATACTAAGACAGACGAATCATATGGATTTGGTGGATAATACGCAGCTAGGCACTCTGTCAATTGCTGAAACAGAAGCACCATTTGATGGTGACTTATCTGCTTTGTTTGGCATTGAGCTTGCAAATGATGTCCCTGCGCCATCAAAGGAGCCGCAACCTTTGAAAAAGGCAAAGCCACCAACTGTTCGAAAGAAGAAAGCTACTTAGAATGACGACTATTTGTCTTGGTAAAATTATTGCTGTCTATGGCACTAGAGGTGAAGTAGAGATTGAATCATACACAGAACGCCCAACAGACATCGCTTCTTTTGGGGCTGTTAAAGATGCAAAAGGGACTAAATATCATATACTAAGCGCGAGCAGACATACTTCCCGTACTGTTATTGCGCGCATTCAAGGGGTGTCTGATCCAGTTCAAGCGCTGGAAATTTGTGGTGTGGAATTGTTTACAGAACGCGCGCTTGCGGTGTTAAAAGCAAGACGCCTGCATTAATAAATTAAAAAACTCAAAAAGAAAGAATCATAAAATGAAAACTGTTTGTCTCGGTGAAATTGTTGCAGCCCATGGAATTAAAGGTCACGTAAAAATTAAAACACATACAGCGAACCCGGTTGATATTGGCTCCTACGGCGCGCTTAAAGATGCAAAGGGCCGCGAATACGAATTGTCAAATACGCGCATTGCAACCCCAAATTCAGCTATTGCCTTTATTAAAGGTGTAATGGATCGCAATCAAGCAGAGGCCCTTCGTGGGACAGAATTGTTTATTGAACGCGAACAATTGCCAGAACCAACTGATGATGAATACTACCATGAAGACCTTGTTGATCTAACTGCGCAAGATGAGCAGGGTAAAGTCTATGGCACTGTATTGGGCGTGCAAAACTTTGGTGCGGGTGAATTTTTTGATATTAAAAGTGAAGAGCATAATAAAATAATCACGTTACCGTTTAACGAAGAAGCGGTTTTGGATATTAATATCGAAGAAGGATTTATGATTATTAATCCTGAGTTTTTGTTGGTTTAAGGACGGGCGTCATTTCCTTGCCTTCCACTTTGTGTCATCCCCGCGACTCGCCACGGCATAGCCTTGGGCGTAGCCGGGAGGCGGGGATCCAGCTATTCAACATGCAATCCCATTTTTTAAACCAACCTCCTTCTGGATTCACAGCTAAGCGGGAATGACAAGGAAGTAAGGAAGTAGTGCATTACCTTACCTCACGCTCCAGGTACACCTTCTACCACCAACGCTTTCTCACCCAACGCAACTTTCACTTTTCGTTTGTCATACATTACAGAAACAAACCCTAAAATTGAGACTAAAAGTATATGGATAAGCGTTGGAATATAGTTCATACAACCAATCTTAAGGGCAGAAAGGGAGCAAAAAAATAATGCTCCAATACGCAAAAACATTGATGAAACTTCAGCAAAAATCCATGCAGCATTGTCTATGTTTTTTACATTACCTAGATGATAGCCTTGATCAATTTTTTTATGAATCTGTTCTACATACAACCAATTCCCAATAAAACCAAATAAAATACTAGGGGCAACAATCCATGGAATCAAAATAAATTTAATTTTATTTGGCAATGCATCATAAGAGTCCACACCGACTGCATGTGTAGCAATATAGGTCAAACATTCTCCATATAAACACCCAAAAACAAGCCATAAAATTCCATGCAAATACATTTTTCGACACAAACACCAGTTCGAACTAAAGAAGAACGCACACCAATTCCAGCTAAACTTATTTCCGGACGCTATTTTCTCATACACACCACGATAATAGTGGTCGGCTTCACTTTCTCGGTCTTCGTCACTACTGTAGTATGATGCTAATTTCATAAAATTATCAATATTATGTTCATTCATTAAATTCATTCTTTTAAAATTTTGCCTTACAATACTAAATAGTCTTAATTTTTAGAATTTCAAGTTATGCTTTCTGCCACCAGCGCTCGTTCAGCCAACGCAGCTTTCACTTTTCGTTTATCGCTAAAATAAATAAATGGAATAGCAAAAATGCTAAGAAATGCTGATAGAACACTCGTATTTTTTAAAGAGCATAGATGATATCCTTGATCAATTTTTTTGTGGATATGTCTTACATATAACCAATTTCCATAAAGCCCAAACACTAAAAACTCGAGAATTGTTGCAATCGCTACTCCAATAAGGCCAGCATTTTCTTGAGAAGTGATTGGAGATGGTATTGTTGATAAAATCTTAAGCGTTAAAAGTGTGATAAGAGAAACCCCAAGCCAGGCAGATATCTGACACAAAAAATACATTGCAAACATTTTCCGATACAACACCCAGGAAAGGCCAAAGAACGCTGCAGACCAGTTCCAGCATGTCTTTTTGCCTGACATTATTTCTTCGTACACGTCGCGGTAATAGTGATCGCTTCCACGATCAGACCGACCTTCACCGTTCGTGGCAAGCTTCATGAAATTATCAATATTATGCTCATTCATAGAATGCACTCTTTTTAAAATATTATTCTTACTATACTAGATGGTTTTAACTTTGATCTTTGCAAGTTATTACAAATAGGTTTTGTGCTATTCACTCGACGAAGGAGTAGTGAGGCTTTTTCCCCTCAGCCGTTCTACCTTGATCCCCCAATGCACGGCTTTCACTTTTCTTTTCTCATTCCATGCAATAAAAGGGATAAAAGGTATCTCGAACAAAGGAAATGGAATTGATATCCAAACAAGAAAGCTTCTTGTGTTTTTCAATGGACACAAATGGTATCCTTTATCAATCTTCTTATGAATATGCCTTACATGCAGCCAATTTCCAAAGAATCCTAAAATTAAAAATCTACATATAATATACCACACAACAAAAACCACAATAATAGCAATCTTTAGATTGTATGAAGACGAGTGTGCTTCTATTAAGAAAAAAGCAAGAAGACCTCCAGATACAACAGACAAAGTAGCAACACTTAAATACAAAAAATAGATTGCAAACATTTTTCGGTACAATAACCACCCAGAACCTAACAAAGCCGCAGCCCAGTTCCAGCATACTTTCTTTCCCGACGTGATTTCTTCATACGCACCACGGTAATAGTGATCAGCCTTACTTTCACGATCAGCTGTGCCTTTATCATTTGTGGCTAGCATCATAAAATTGTCGATGTTATGTTCATTCATTAAATGATTTCCTAAACGTAAAAACCTATACTAGTATATATAAGCATCTTTCTAAATATTTCAAGTGCGCATCCAAAATGACCACCAACCGCATCATCGCCCTTACGCGCTACCTCTGTGCACATGAAAAACAGCAGTTTTGGCCGCCGTGCGTCTTGTTCTTTGTGGGGATATTCTTAATTAGCTTGGTGCATGCCGAATGCCCATTGCCCCCCCAAGGTGTTGTCGCATTTTTTGCCCTATGGGGATTCATTCAAACATTCACCCTGATGCACAGCCTTGAAGAAGACTTTACCGACGGCACATTCGCTTATCTGATCAGCGAAGGCTTTTCTATTCACGGATATGCAAGTGCGCGTATACTTGTAACGCTACTCACTTTTTTTATACCGCTTTTGCTCAGTCAAGCTATAGGCCTTGCACTCATGCATATCAATATGTCAGCCCTCTGGGGTTTATGTCTCAATCACATGCAATGCGTATTAGGGCTGCTGGGCGTTCAACTGACCTTGTGCATGACGTCCAATTTTGAGAAAAAGATGACAAATCTGCTGATTTTTATCCCCTTTTGGATTCCCAGTTTTTTATACCTGGTAGGACAGCCCGTTGATCTGATGCCGATTTCCCCACTTATTGGGCTTGCCCTTTTGTCCAGCGGACTGACACTGATATTAATTCAAAATGCGTTCCGCTGGCGGGGGTAATTGCTTTTAAAAGCCGTGCCTGTTCTTTCTTGTTACAAGTGTCCATTGATTTTCTGGGAAGAAATCATTCAACCACACCAATGTTTTCTCACTTAACATTGGCAATAAATCGTCTATTGCCATTTTAAGTCGTGTAATTTTCTCTTGTTCTCCAGAACCTAAGGCCCTCACAGCATTCAGTGCATTGCCATAGCATTGAAAAGCATACTTTAATGATTCAATTTCAATAAGATCATACATGTCGCTGCGCTCTCTCACTTTGGCCTCAATATCACTTTGAATTTGCTTGATTATTGCCGCCCTATTTCTGTCTAAATCAGATATTTCTGTTGATAGTCTTTCACCTTTTTGTGTTTCTTCTGACAAACGCGATTCATAATCTGCTTTCCTACTGGTCTTGAATAATTCAATAAAGGCATCGTGGTTTCCCCCAGCCATACTTCGCTCTGCATTTGTAAGTGGAAATGCTTTATACATAGCCGCACATCGGAAACGATTTTCGCTATAGTCACGATCATTTTCGCCAGTCAACACAGTGTCAGCATCAAGTTTAGATGCCCTTATGGGAACAAATAAACTAGAACCAAAATCAAGGCCGCCATGCATTTTTCCAACAATCACACCCAAATGAGCATTTTCAAGAATGGGAAGCGTTTAACGAAAAGCCTTTATTGACGAATATGTACCCTCTTGCTTTTCTCTTAAAGAAACCAACCTTTGTTCATGCCGTCGAATTCTGGATTCTTTTTCGGCTCTCGCTTCATTAAAAACGGATGATTTATCATTAAGAATTGATAATGCAGACTGATAAACATGCATTGCCTTTCTTCCTTCTTGTTTGCATGCAGTAACAAAGTCATCTGCTTGAAAAAGTTCTTGGGTGCCTCTTAAGAAAGAGCAGCCTGGAGTGTCAACATTTTCTGTAGCTGCAAAAGAAATAGCACTTAACATTGTGCAACCAAACGTTGCGGCGATAAATTTAATGCGCATTGGAAAATCCTTTCATTTTTGGAATACCCTCAACGTACAATGGTAGTAGTTAATAAAACGTCAACGAAAAAACATAAAATTCATCTCTTATGATTTTCTAAATTATCTTCATTAAAACGATCTGGTTAACTTTTTCTTAATATTTGGACGCTATATTAGAACTATGCAGGAGTAGCATCTCTCACTCTTTAGTGGATGCATGCCATTTTAAATAACAATTTAGAAATCAGGAGTTTTTTCTATGTCAACGTATCGTACAAGCATGATGTTATATAGCAGTGTGTTCGCCCTTAGTCTTATCGCGGCATCTGATGGTTTTTCCACAGAAAAATCAGAAGCTAGCAAAGTTGAAAAAGCTCCTGCAAAAGAAAAAAGTAGTGAACGAGAAACTGTAAAAGCTTCAGACTCAAAAGATAAAAAAGCAACTGCTGTAAAAGAAATAGTTGCACCTCTCACTGATGCTGAAGAAGCAGCTGAGGAAGAACAAAAGAGAAAAAAGATTGAGCAAGCGCAAAGGAAATCACAGTTTGCCAACAAAATTGAAACGATTAGGGTAAAATATGCTGCGTTATTAAGTTCTATTTCTGGAGAACCCAAAGAGATTATTGAAAAAAAATTAGCTGTTCATACTGAAAAAGTAAGGGCCGCATTGTTAGAAGCATTGAGCGATCCAAAATCGGATGCGTTTGACAAACTTGAAAAAGGACTAAAAAGAAAAAATACGTTTATTCAAAGCAAAAAAGAATCAGTTGGCGCCGAAGATGCTGCATGGTTTAATGATGTGCATGTCGCTGCAGAAAAACAATTAAAAAGATTAGCAAAATTAAATGTTGAATTTGAAAAAAACAAAGGAAATGCACCAGAGCAAGAGAAAACAAAACTCATCTATGCTGATAGAATCAATAATTTCCTTGCCTCATACGATATGCTTACTGCCTGCACTCATTATCTTGCAAGCGCAAAAGCGTATTGCAATGACGCCTCTGTCAGCTTTAATAACATGAAGGTGCAATTCCCCGACTTTTCAAGCAAGGCATTTAAAGAAGCCGCCGTTCCTGGTGATATTTTAAATGGAAAGAGAGATCCATTTGCAAGCATTAAAGGGTACAAATTCTACGCAATCGGTAAAGATGAATATACAGATGGTAAATTTTCATCCCAAATCCCCGCTGATTCTGAGGATGGACTATACATTGCAGAAGTTCAAAACAAACCAACGTATCAAATATTATTGGCTCCAGAAAATGGCGGCGTAATACTATCAAGTAAAATGGTACAAAAAGCAGGCATGGATAGACCAATATGCGTATTTTCCTCGTATGCAGCTGATGGAAAAAAAGAAACAATTTATCGTTTCAGTCTTGTTCATGAAACTGAGGAACTCGCAGGAAAACAGCTTACTGCTCAGCTAATTCATGCGGAAAATCAACCAGCTTATGATGAACTTGCTGCTGCTAATGGTAAATTAAAGGAAGCATTAAAAGAAGCTGCTAGCAAGCCAAAGGATAAGGCGGAAAAGAAAACTGGTAAAGATGCCGATAAGAAAAAGGATAAAGATACTAAACCAAAAGCTACTGAAGATGGTGATAAACCAGCAAAGAAAGCGCTGAATGCAGAAATTGAAGAAGCTGCAGGCAAACCAAAGGCTAAAGTAACAAAAGCTGATAAAGCAAAAAAAGCTGATAAAGCTGATGAAGTAACTGATAAGCCAAAAGCTACTGAAGATGGTGATAAACCAAAGGCTAAAGCAACAAAAGCTGATGATAAGCCAAAGGCCACTGAAGATGGTGATAAGCCAAAGGCCACTGAAGATGGTGATAAGTCAAAGGCTAAAGCAACAGAAACTGAAGATACTGCTGGCAGCAAAAAACCAAAAGCTGATGAAGTAACTGATAAGCCAAAAGCTACTGAAGATGGTGATAAACCAAAGGCTAAAGCAACAAAAGCTGATAAAGCAAAAAAAGTTGATAAAGCTGATGAAGTAACTGATAAGCCAAAAGCTACTGAAGATGGTGATAAACCAAAGGCTAAAGCAACAAAAGCTGAAAAAACTCCTGATTCTTTGGATAAGAAACCTGAAGCAGTTGCCGAGGAGAAGCCAGAAGAGCAAAAGAAGAAAGAATCATCATTTTTTGGAAATCTCTTTGGCTAAAAAGATAAGGACGAAACTTCCGCTAAAAGTTAATCTTCTAAAAATAACACTTCAACTGCCCCCCCCCCTCAAACGAGGCGGGGGTTTTTTGTTATAATAGGTATTTTTTGCACTCACTCCTTTAGTTTTCCTCCGACTTAATCGGAGGATCCACAAATACATGGACCCTGTGGTTAAACCATCGAGAAACTAGATAGAAACAGGGAAGCTAGAGGAAGGATTGCAATGCATCCCACACAACATCCACTGATAATTCCACCAAATCATTCGTATAAACATTTTTGTGCCGCACCTCATCCCACGGCCACGCGCCGCCTTTGCTGGGTGGGTTAACGGCACTAAACAATGTCACCGTCGGACAACCCGCTGCGGCAATAATCAATTGCGGTCCTGTATCATTGCCAACTGCACCAACGGCATTTTGCGCGATCGTAATCAATTGAAACAACGTCGTTCTGCCAATTAGATTTACCGCGCCAGTGTTCGCGCAGAGTGCCTCAAGTTCAAACAAACTGTCAATTTTCGACCCAACAAGAACAGGTGTAATTCCAGCATTAATCAATTGTTTGCACAAATCACCATACGCGGACTGCGGCCAACGTTTACGGCCATTGTGTGCATTCGACGCCCCAGCTGCGATCAGCACATAAGGCTTCTTAGGCAATGCATCAAACGGTTCAGCCATCATTTGAATATCAATTGGCGGCAATGTTGGCCAAGATTGGGCAGCGCACAAAGCCGTAAATCGTGCGTGGGGGTGCGCACTCTTTTGCATATATGGATCAGTAATCCACTGCCCAAAACGACCCACCAATAAAAACCTATACAAACGTGTACGATCGACATTTTGCAAATCAACAATGCGCGCAAAATAGTTTTTTCGAAGTCGCTGCAGTACACTAAGGTTCGCTTTTAAAGACGCGCGGTCATCGCAAATAATGTTTTTGAAATACCCAGATCGTTGCGCAAATTCAGCAAACGATGCCGTGGTTAGCAGTGTTAAGTTGTCACCATATTGCCGGCGGAGCACATCGAACATAGGAATTGACTGCACCATATCACCGAGTGCGCCGAGCTTTATGACTAGTGTCGGGTGATTAGATAACATTATACACTCGCTTTGTCATCCTCTTCTTCATGGCAAGCCTTCCAAAGGCGTCGCCATTCAGGCTTTTTTTGCCACCTCGCATATCTTTGTCATCCTCGCTTCCTTTGTCATCCCCGCGCAGGCGGGGATCCAGCTTACCAAACACAGAATATCGAGCCATTTTACAAAACACTTTTCTAGATTCCCGCCTTCGCGGGAATGACAGGAGATGAGTCGGAAATGACAGGTGGTGAGGCGGGAATGACAGAGGGCAACACAGACTCATACAGCTCTTGCGTCAACCGCAACATCTGATCCAATGAATAATTCGCTTGAATATGCGCCCGTGCCAACGCACCACGTTTAGTCAAAACTTCCGGTTTTTGATTTAACGTACGCTCAATCTCTGCCAATAAAGCGGCATCATCGCCAGGTGTTACCATTGATCCAAATCGCCCTTCGCCAGTCAACTCAACCGTGCCGCCATGACGTGTTCCAATAAATGGCCTTCCCATCGACAATGCTTCGGCTGCAATGCGACCAAAGGCTTCTGGCTCAATCGAGCACGAAAACACAATATCCGCCAAGGCATAGGCTGCTGGTAAATCCGTGCAATCCGTTTTGAATCGTACAGGCACACCCCCTACGATCAAGTCATCCGCCAACTGAAGCAGTTCCTCGTAATAATCGACTCGTCCTTGCGCATCCCCCACAATCACAACACAAACATTACGTGATTTCAGCCAATCTGCACGATAGCGCAGAGCATTTAAAAACCATGTTTGCCCTTTCCAACGCGTCAAGCGACCGGGCAACAATAAAACAGTCGAACCAGTGGGCACATCAAATTCGTGCCTTACCGCATCGATACGATTTTGCGTCATCAACGCTGGATCAAAATAGCTTGTGTCTATCCCCTCGGGTATAAACGTAAGCTTTGATGTCAATGTAGGGTGCTTTTTCTCAATATGATTTAAAATAAACCGTGAGATTGCTATAACGCGATCCCCGCGTGCCATAATGCTATTATAATGCATTTTTAGCCAGGACGCCCCGTTATAGGTGCCATGATACGTGGTGACGAACGGGATCTTTGCGCATCTACACGCTATCAGCGCTGACCACGCAGGTGCGCGCGACCTGGCATGTGCTACGGAAATACCCTTGCGTTTAATAAGGTTATAAAGGCGCCTAGCATTGAGAAGCAACGTGAATGGATTTTTCGTTTTGAGCGGCAGTTGATGATGCGTAATATTAATAGGCAATTGCCCAGCATAACGCCCACCAGCGGATGCCACATGATGCTGTCCAAAGTGCTTATTCGCCAGGCCTGTTACTGTTTCAAAAGTCACCCGTTCAACACCACCTGCATCAAACGAGGGCAGAATTTGCAAGATAGGCTGCGTTGCTTTGGATATCATGTGTCACCTTTGCTTTGACCCACAGTTAGGTTGACCAAAGAATATCGTATTTGTAAGTTTTCTACAACGTCCTTACATTCTTACATTTTTAAGTTTAAGGATTGCAGAATTCACAACTCCCTGGATCCGCATACAGCAATCCATGTGGAGACTTATGCATTTCTTCATACGAGCATTTCGCACAGCTAAAAATTTCATGGCTCGTCATCTTTGTTTCTGATTTGCACCATTGACAAGGCAAGCCAGATTCCGCACGCACTTTACCCCACCCCGGGGTGTCGCATGTTGGGCAATGCGCTGCAAGTCTATCCACCAGCTTTTCTGCCAGCTCATTAATCACGGCCATTCTGGATGGATTGAATTGTGCGCGCATATCGGTTTCTACCCATACGTTTCCCTTAGCCGACTGTTTCATGCATTCTTCAAATGCTTTCTCTAATTCCTGCTGGCAATTGATGCCCTTAAATATTGGCGTTTTTGTTTCGCTGCCGCTTGGGCGCAGGATCAATGCATGCGATGGAAATTGCACCGCATCCGCAAATTTCAATAATTCTTCCAACGAATTGATCGATTCTTTTCGGTAGTTTGTTTTTTCGCTAACATGCGAGACATGCAGATGAAAATCGTGTCTTCGATCAATAAAATACAAAATTTCATGATCACATGGTAGGAATGGAATAAATGGATGCGGTCCAAAGCTACCCTCACTCGCCAAAGCAAACTCAACCGTATCGCCAAGCTGATCAAATGCCAAGTCACACTTTTCTCGGGCGCATTCAATGGCATTTCCACGGCGGTCAACCTCGCCAGAAAACGTACCAAGCTGATCGGTATCAACTACATATTCCAACACGCCTGCATTTAACTTTTCAAAAAACGGCGGGGCTATCGCAATCGACTTGGCATGCTTAGTGGTCAGCACGATGCACTTTCCAGCATAGGCAGACCGGGGTATTAATGAATGCTTTGCCATGTGAAATCTCTATCCAACAAATAGGTTTTTCGCGTATTAGGTTCAATACAAGCCAGTTTCACCCAACCATTGCCAAAAAGTTTTTGCAAAACTGGCTGCGCATTGATAAATGAATCAAGCATATCCATCGGCGCATAGACAACTGTCATTAATCTTAGTGTCTGATGATAAGCCTCAGTATCGCTGCTATAGACAGATTGCAATGGCAAACCCGTCATCAGATCACTTGCATTGCCTTGCATAATTCCCATTTTGCCCGTTATGTTTTTGGTAATTTTACTACCGCTACCATAGGCAACATTATTCATCGTTGAAAAGAGATACTGCGTGTTTATCCACTGCGCCACAACCATAGGTGCTGTTAAAATTGTTGTCAGTGACGTGCCTTCAGGATCGTTTGCGCAATCATATGAATGCAGAAAACAACGTCCTTCTAAGTCAAGCGAGGCTGTGATGTCACGCGGCCCCACAATAAAGGCAGCATTGCCTGCCAATCCCCATTCAGGGCGAACTTGTGCCCAATCTTGTGATCGCAATCTGGTCTTTGACGCAGCCTTGGTTTCAGCGATTCCCTTTTGCATCTTATCAAGTCGTGTTGCGCTGTTCGTGATCCGCGCTTTCTCTAGATTTCTTTTAAGCTTTTGCATATCAGAGCAATCGTGATGTCCGTAGATATTCATTTCATCTGTCGTGGTATTATGTTCAGCCGCAATAAAGCGCGTTGTTTCGGGAATATCAATAGCAGCTCCTTTAAGATGCGCTCTAACCTTTGAACAATTTAAGATTGCCGCGAGTATTTTCGCATTGCTGCCCCCGTGCCTGCCACCACAGGCTCCGCAATCAAGTGCTGTCGCATACGCATTATTTTGTGTCGTACTTCCATGTCCACATAACACAATAATAGGGGAAAAATGGTGTGTTAATCCCATCATGGTAAGCACATTTTGTGCGTAACTACATTGTTCAGCAAGCGTAGTGTCGTCCAGTGAGGGCACAACGTCATACGATTTTCGTATGGTTTCAGTCACAGTTGTTTTTAGTAGGGATGCAAGTTTTGGTGAAAAACTGCGCAGCCCCATCCACACCCCACTTGCAAATCCAAACGATTCTACCAATGCGAAAGGCGTTGTGAAGTTGTATTTTAGGGATTGATACAGTCTTTTGAACCCGGCAAGGCGTTCGTGTTCTTTCAAAGCATGCTCACACTTTTTATGATCACACGGGGACTCTTTAACTTCATGTTTGGGTGACAGCAAAACAGGACAAGACGCATACGATTCGCCCTTTACTGTATCTGTAATTTGAACAGGTATGCCAAAAAAACCTGCAAAACCAAAGGTTTGATAATCATCTGTTGATTCTAAGGCTTTGCGAAAAGGTTCAGAACGCACATCGATGCAAAATACAAGCTGTGCCTTTGGCGTATGCGGAACGTGACATGTTTGAGCAGCTAATTTTTCAAGCAAGGGCAGATGATAAGGGTCTTCAAGTGTTGTTATCTTTTCAAGCGCACAAGGTGTTGCTTTAGATTTTTCCAAAGCACTTTCATGCCACGCAAGTAATTCCTTAGATTCAGGCCATAGCAGCGTGGTGATAATAAGCCTAACTGCAAGATAATCTGCCTGGCTCACAGGGGAATGGTTCGCATCCCCGCCTGCCCATTCAGTACGATATTTGACGTGTGCAGCCCACCCCGGAAGCGTGGTTAGCATCAATGTCAAGAATTGCGCATGATCTTTCTTGGCTATACCAAGACGTAACAGACATGTTGAAATGGCTTGCTCAGCTACTTGAGGCAAAGCGTTCAGCCAATTGATCTTTTGTTCATCGTTGTTATGCAATTTTGAATCATAAACAACAAGTTGGCGCCAAGCTGCATACAGCCCCAACTCTTTAAGTGGCATAGAGATGCTTGCTTGACCATCATCAAACAAAACCTGCAGCCATTTAATCGTTTCACGATTCACATCCTCCATTTTCCCTGGAAGTTCAGCTTGTTCAAAATAGGCTGCGCCAATGTTAAGGGCATCTTCTATGGGCAAATCTTCCAATCCTTGCAGGGGATTTACCGCAATTAGGTTTTTAAGCGGCCAAAAGGGCGCAATCCTTTTGAAACTTTCGCTTATCCTATTTGACGCTTCTGTTGCTTCATTGTTTTGCATTGTTATTTTCTGTTTATGCATAAATTTTCCTATCAAAATACGTATCATTCTCAGATCCACTATTGCCATTAATGTGCTAGTGATGTTTCATCACCAATCTGTCATCCCCGCGAAGGCGGGGATCCA
>CAIOTO010000226.1 GCA_903861255.1 uncultured Alphaproteobacteria bacterium
CACCACAAAAAAAACCAACAAAAGAAGCTTCGCAAAATTCAAAAACGAAAAAAAATCATAAGGGTCCACAAAAAACAAAAGCTACTTTGCCTGCTAGCGCCGTAGAACCACAAACAGCTCAACCAGCCGTTAGAAAAACACCAGATATTATATTGGCGCCAGATATACATGGAAAAACATTCCGTTTACATGTTAAAACAAAACTATCCCCTGCCTTTGCAATGATTGCTGCACATGATGGCTTGTTTCTAATTATGGATAAAAAATACAACATTCAATTACCCGATCTAACACCCAACATATCTTTTATTAAAAATATAAACATCATCGATAATCCAACGGTATTGATTCTAAGATTTATAACTGAACCACATATCAACTCAAGTTTAGAAAGCAAAGATAAAAATACGTACATTAGCTTTTTTTATCGAGATGCCGCCAGTACTTTTGCACAAGCGCCAACACCTTCACTTCTTTCACTTGAAGAAAAAAAATGGCCGAATATTATTATAAAGCCATTCTCACCAGGTGGAAGCGGAGCCTTTGTTACACTTGATAACAACGCCTATTACGTATATATGACAACTAAACCTGATGGTGGATATCAGCATTTATACCAAACACCCTACTTTAAAACAGCACTAACGCAACAAGGTTTTGCAGTCCATATTTTTTCAAACAAAACCGAGTTCGGTCCTAAAGATAATCAGCTACATATCAGTCACCCAGTCACAGCAATAACGCTCGCCCGGCCAACCACTTCGCGTCATTTTCAAAATATATTCGATGTTCATCCAAAACGAGACCTTGCCGCTGAACGATCTGAGCTTATGAACGAAAAGAGCAAGCTGAACCCCCCATATTCCCTTGAAAAGCAGCTGCAATGGGCATGGATAAACATAGCTCTTAATCTAGGCCAAGACGCAAAAACCTATCTTAAAACGGCGGCCATACAATATCCAAAAATCATATATCACCCTCTTTACAAAGCACTGCTTGGGATGACGCATTTTTTAAACCAAGAATATAAGGACGCCCTCAATTGCTGGCAAACACTGCCGAACACGTTGGAAATTGCTATATGGAAACGACTCGCTGCAAGCGCTCTCGGGCAATGCAAGGGGATTGATCAGCTTATTTTTAATATTGGATCAGTAATTGAACATTACCCAACACAACTTCATGAAGTTCTCATGCAGCATAGTCTTAAAACAGCCGAGAATTTACATAATTCAAGTGCTATCTTTTTACTTCTTGGATCCAAAAAAAGTAACACCTCTACGCAGCTACAATGGATAAAAAATTTATATCAAGCAAAGCTTCTTTATGAAAAAAAGGAATTTAAAAACAGTAAAAAACTATTGAAAGAAATGCGTTTAGAAGACTATCCAGATAAAACACCTATGGAACTGTTGGTGGAAACTGAATTTTTAAACATACTTAATAATCTTAAATTAAAAGAGCAGACACCCAAAGAAGCCATTCAAGCATTTAACAATTTGCGTTTAAAATGGAGAGGTGGAAGTCTGGAATATCGTATTTCACAAAAGCTTGTTCATTTATTAGAAGTAGAAAAGCGTTATTCAGAGATCCTTACACAACTCAATGAATTAAAGCGTTTGTTTCCAAGTCGTTCTGGCGTCGAATTGATTGACTTTAACATTCAAAGTGCTTATATAAAATACTTTCAAAATACAAAAGGGATATCCCCTCTTAAACTCATAAAAACCTATGGTGACTTTCTCGGATTTATTCCTGAAGGCAAAGCTGGCGATGATATTATTAAGGTGGTCGTAGAACAATTTGAAAAAATAGATTTGCTCGATGAAGCTGCCGAATTATTAAGTCGTAATTTAGGAAGCAAACACGATTCGCCTGAAAAAATCGATACAATTTTTAAGATCATAGATATTCATATGCACAATCAAAAATTTGATGCTGCCCTTGCTGTTATCAATACATTTCCACAAGAAATGGCGTCAATCGAACAAAAATCAAAACTCATCATACGTCATGCACACGCACTTCTGGGGGACAAGAAAACAACGGAAGCATTGGCTATACTTAATGCATCAACTGCCCCTGAGCATGGGATATTGGCTGCAAAGATCTATGCCCAAAACAAAAAGTGGCATGAAGCCGCCGAAAAGCTCGCATCCACGCAGTATCTCATTGATCAGAAAAAGAATCCAAAACAGCTTATTGGGCTACTAAATGATTTAGCCATTATGTATTCAATGGACAACCAAACAGAAAAACTTCGTGAGCTTGGCAATACATATCAAAAATTAATGAAAGGTCAAAAGAATTTTGAATTTTTCACGCGCCCCAACACGAATCAAATAAAACAAAGGGATGAAGCGGAAGCAGCGCTGACTGACATAACAAATATCACTGATTATGTTAAAAGGGAATTAGAGCAGCCCGCCAAACAGACGCCTAAAAAAGAATTACCAGGGGGAAGTACAGAAAAAACAGGCAACCCTGCTGCACCTGCCAAAAGCTAAGTATCAGCTTTTTTAGCAATCAGCGCAAATAAACCCGCAGTTTAAATGGCGCACCCAAAGAGAGTCGAACTCCTAACCTTCAGATCCGTAGTCTGACGCTCTATCCAATTGAGCTATGGGTGCATGCATAATTGTTTATAGTCAATTCAATGCATTTTTGCAAGCTATTTTTTAATAATGTGTAGGTTCGCAGCAGAAAACAGATCATCTAAGCTACTTATAATTGGCATACGCTTTATTCTTCAGTTCGACAGAAAAACCAGAGGCAGCAGCAATCAACAATTTTTTCTTCAGAATTCGCCTTGTAGCTAGCATTCCTCTGCATATCTCTCCGTGGGGGGCTGTTTTGACTAACAATGGTGGCAAGCGATTCCCCAGAACTACTTGATGAACCACTTAATCGATCATTATTCCCATTAGCTAATTTTTTATCATTTGAATCAAGCAGAGCAGCGGTAAGCCCATTCTGAGTAACCACCCCTTCTTCACCCTCTAGGAAGCTTGCATACGACACGCCTGATATGTTTCTGGGAGGGCTCCACACTTCACTATCAATAAATATCCCATTGGCGTATTCAGCACTGCTGTTGCGTTCTGTGCTGTGATTTGCTTTCCGAACAATGTCTTGCCTTGGTGATGATGTTTTGGGGCTACCACCAGTGTTAAATAATAAATCAGACATGCTTTTCATCAGAGAAGTGTGTGTCGTATTTTGCTTTGGATGCTGGTCAAAATTCCAGTAATCCCCTGCAAAGGATGTGGTTATTAATAGGAATATGGCCATAAGTCGTACAAAAAACATACATACCAACTGTTTGAAAAATAGGTTCAAGGCATCCTACTCCTTTTTCAAATGACTTTCTCTATCAAGAGGAATGGTTGGCAATAATGACAAACAATAAGAGGCAAAACTAACGGTATACCTATCAATCAAAAAAAGAACATTAGTCACGGTATTCTCTACTATAATTTGTTGATCAGGGACCACTTCGTGCGCAGGAGCAACAGCATTCGGCACGCGCGAGTTAGAATTGCATTCATGCTCAATACGTGCGAGGGCTGCAAAAAGGCGTCCATCGCCACCTTGACTTGGGCACGTACTGCAAAAAAGAATAAAAGCAGCATTTACCCTCAACATTCTGCGCGCCATATTCAATAAAACAACCATAAAGAACTCTCTCTGCCAAGATAAAGGTAATTAATCGTCTCACATTTCTATTTAACAAACAATTAAGTTGTGATTTATAACCAAACATCACGCATATAGCCTCTCCTAAATCGTACGAACTTCTATAGCCCCATCAAAAAAACTAGACAAACCCTTATCTTCTTTGTAATTTAACGACATACCCATTCTTAAAAGAGAAAACAAATATCATGGGCGAAAAACACGCAGTGAAAAACGCAGCTTTCAGGCTCTATGGCCGTCAGAAAACACGTGCCTTAAATGATCGACAATGCGAATTAATGGAACAGTTGCTGCCCAATCTTGATATATCACTATCAGATCTCAGCAAAAAAACGGGTCCTGTGCTTGAAATCGGTTTTGGATTTGGTGAACACTTAGCGCATATGGCAGAGAAAAATCCAGGGACGTTCTACGTTGGTTTTGAACCATTTACGAATGGCGTCGCGTCACTCTTACAACATATAGATGATAAAGAACTTAGAAACATCAACCTTCATCAAGGGGACGTGCGTCATTTTTTTCCTGAAATGCCGGATCAATTGTTTTCAGCTATTTATTTATTATATCCAGACCCATGGCCTAAAAAACGTCATTTCAAACGCCGCTTTATACAAAAAGAAACACTCGCGACAATTCATCGTCTGCTTGCACCCAAAGGTATATTTTATATTGCGAGTGATCACGATACCTATCAAACCTGGATTGAAGAGCATATTGAAGCTATAGAGGCCGCCAAAACGTTTGAATGGACAAATAAAACAACAAAAGATGCTGCTTGGGATGGCTGGATCAGAACACGCTACGAAGAAAAAGCCTTTCGCGAAGGCCGCACTCCGCGCTATTATGTGCTCACAAAGAAATAACAATCTATACCCCTGGGTATACAATAGTAAACAAAGGACATTTATGGACATCTCTAAAATACCTGCTGGTAAAAACGCCCCTTGGGATATCAACGTTATCATTGAAATCCCACAAGGTGAGGCCAAAATTAAGTACGAATTTGACAAAGATTCAGGTGCAATTTTCGTGGATCGTTTCTTGAAAACACCTATGTATTACCCGGCGAACTATGGCTTCATTCCCCACACGCTTGCTGATGATGGCGACCCGCTTGATGTATTTGTTGTTGGTGAAAGTCCTATCGTACCAGGCGCCGTTATTCGTGTGCGTCCGATTGGCGTCATGGTCATGGAAGATGAAAAGGGGATGGATGAAAAGGTTATTGCAGTCCCTGTTGACTCGCTAAATCCATTTTATGGTTCGGTCAAAGATATAAAAGATTTACCCGAAATTATTTGCAAACAAATCACACATTTCTTTACGCACTACAAAGATTTCGAAGAAGGTAAATGGGTTAAAATAAAGTCTTGGGAAAATGCAGAAACAGCTGCGAATATTATCGATCAAACGATTAAGAACGCGAAGAAGTAAAAGGCTAAATCACTCTCACATCATTTTAACGTGTTGCTAATCGGGTTTTTTAGCATCTCCATTCGCCGTCATTGCGAGTAGCCGTAGGCGACGTGGCAATCCATGCACTCAACAGCCCTGGATGGCCACGCCTTTCAGTCTTCCGTCTTCGCCTAGGCTTCGCCGAGACAGGCTGCCATGACGATATTCAAACTGCATCTCATATAAAGGATATTCATGTTCCCTAGCTACAAACACCACGTTTTTATATGCCAAAACGAACGTGCCCCTGGTCATGCCAGAGGGTGTTGCTCTTCAAAGGGCTCAGCTGATCTGCTTACCTATATGAAAGAACGTGTTAAGGAATTAGGCATTCAAGATATTCGTATCAACAAAGCTGGTTGCTTTAACGAATGTGAAAAAGGGCCTGCTATGGTTATCTATCCAGCAGGAAAATGGTTTTGCTTAAAAAGCAAAAGTGATGTCGACGATATATTGGCGCAGATGCAGGAAAGCGTCATTTAATTAACAGGCCTCTGAATAAATCGTTTAAATGAATGCGCTACCGTCATGGCGAGCAACGTGGTTGCGTTGCCATCCATGCATTTAGCAGCCTGGATTGCCACACCTGCTCCGCGGTTCGCAATGACGGCGAGATGGACAGAGAAGAAAAACAATTGCAACACTTTACTGAGGAAAACACCATATAATCAGATTAGGTCGGCTTTAATTCATTTTCCTTACGGCGATCGTTTATCTTTTTTGCAAGCGCTTCCTGCTTTTGGAAAAAGACGCTGCGCATACCAACATAAAAATCACTCGACATACGCTCAAGGTCACGAAGTGGACCAAGTACTTGACGGCGACGCTCAAGCGCATCAAGACCATAAATCGCTTCAAGAACAAGCCATTGTTGTCTATGGCGATTGTGCGCACGATGCTTATTGCGTGTAACATAGTAGAATGGATTGCTATAATAATCGCCCACTCTTCCAACTGTATCACGGAATGATGATGGGCCGAGCAATGGCAATACAAGATACGGGCCTGTACCAACTCCCCACGTTGCGAACGTTTCATTCATGCTTGTTGTTGCTTTAGGCAATCCCATGCCATCTGCGGCATCCATCAAACCAAAGATGCCAACTGTTGTGTTAATCACAAAACGAGCCGCCGTACGGCCTGCACGTTCACCTTCACCTTGCAATGTGTGATTGATTGCCCCGACTGGCTCAAACGCATTACCAACAACATTGCGCACAGCCTCTTTTGCCGTATCGTTCACTACGTCCTCATAAAGGGCTGCGACAGGCTTTAGGATCAATCCATCAATAATGCGGTTAAAACCAAATGTGATGCGGTTGAGGGGCTCTAATGGGTCTGGCTCATCAAGAACATCATCCTCATCTTCATCAATAACTTTCTTCGCGGAAGTTTTTTTAACAGACTCTTGTTTTTTCGTTTGTGTTTCGTCTTTTTCAGCATGGGCACATTCAAACATGCATACATGCATTAAGAATAAAGCACACATGATCCGCATAGAGAGAGAAAATAGCTGCATATTATTTTATAAAACCCCTTGTAATTTCTTTAAAAGATTACAAGAATGTCTCATAAAATAAAAGCGATAATTAGCAAATTTTCACCCTTTTAATGGCTATTACATCAAGCGTGTGCTTTACAGCCTACACCCCAATATTTGCCATCATCGCAGCTAACGTTTTAAACAACCGATTACGCCTACCTGGCAGACAGCCACCACCAGTCGTTTGATTATCCTCAATTGTTGCAAACCATGAAACACCAACATCTATATCCCACGTTTCGCTAAGCTCCTTAGCAAGAGTAACAACTCTTGAAAAAAGTTCATAATCTTGCGCCGTAAAACCATTACACAAAGAGTCCACATAATTTTCTGCTACAAATTGCGGTATATGAACTGTATGCGCAACAATAAGTGCCTGCTCTAAGGGAAGATTTTGACCCAATTCTAGCGACCGTGCTATATCAAGCAAGTTACCAAGCTCTCTTCCGACAAAACCATCCAAAGCATGAACCGATACATCAAAAGGTGTTGCTGCTATACCCGCCAAAATTCCCTCAAGTTTTTCGTGGCACTGAGGCAATTCTGAGTCATAATTGCTAAGATAGGCAAAACGAAATTCTAGCACCCTCTGTTCAGGAAGACTAAGTTCATCAACAGCACAGACAAGGGATAAATTTGCGCTAAATATAAACGCAAATATTACAGCAACAAAACTCTTAACATTATATATAAACATAAACACACCAGAAATAAATATTCTGATATATTAAATATATAGGGGTGGTTAATATTTAGTTAATGCTGTTTGTATTCCACGATATTAAAAAAGGGATCTAACGAAGGATCGTCTTACGCGGATCAAATGCATCGCGCACAGCCTCACCAATAAAAATCAACAAACTAAGCAACACAGCCGTCGAGAAAAACGCCGTAATACCAAGCCATGGCGTGTGGATATTATTCTTACCTTGCGTAATCAACTCACCAAGAGAAGCCGAACCTGGGGGTAGCCCAAATCCAAGAAAATCAAGCGCTGTCAACGTACTAATCGATGTATTCAGCATGAACGGAAGATACGTAATCGTTGCAACCATCGCATTTGGCAGAATATGACGCATAATAATACGAAATGTTGGCACCCCTAAGGCCTCTGCCGCTCGCACATAATCCAGAGATCGCGTTCTAAAGAATTCCGCACGCACAACGCTGGACAGCACCATCCAATTAAACAGCAACATAATGCCCAAAAGCCAGCCAAAGCCAGGCTCTATCATGCTGGATAAAATCATCAACAAGTACAACACAGGTAAACCAGACCAAATCTCGGTCACGCGCTGGGTAATCATATCAAAGCGACCACCAAAATACCCCTGAAGAGCGCCCATAAAAACACCAATGATGCCTGAAAAAAATGTCAAGCACAGACCAAACAAAATAGAAACGCGATACCCGTAAATAAGCCGCGCAAGCACATCACGCCCTTGATCATCCGTGCCAAACCAATTATCCCGTGATGGCGGTGCTGGTGCTGGAACTGACAAATTATAATTAACCGTTGATGGACTATACGGCACAGGCGGAAAAATCATCCAGCCATCTTTTTTAATAAGCTCTTGCACAAATGCATCACGGTAATTCGTGTTGGTTTCAAACGTACCACCAAAAGTCGTTTCAGGATAATTCTTAAAGAGCGGGCAATAGAGTTGGCTTTTATAACACACGACAAGGGGGCGCTCATTCGCAATGAATTCAGCACCAAGCGTGACAAAACATAAAATCAGGAACAGCCAAAATGACCAGAATCCGCGTTTATTAGCACGAAATTGCGCTAAGCGACGCTGTGTGAGGGGAGAAAATTTCATAAAGATGATGTGTACGGCGAACGCATTTTATTTAGCTATTTTATAAATAGCATGAAACAGTGCGCAGGAACAACTTCTATCATTTTCAAGAACGTTATCGCTTTTGCTTAAAAAAATCGCTCAGCTGTTGCCCGCACAGAATTTCATTAACACCACCAACGATCTCTGGTTTGTGTAATGTATGCTCAAAAACCCGTGCACCATGATCAACACCTCCACCCTTTTCATCATATGCCCCAAAAAAGACACGGCGAACACGCGCATTAGCGATGGCGCCTGCGCACATTGGGCATGGCTCTAGCGTAACGTACAAATCACAATCGGTTAGTTGCTGCGTTTTAAGCAATTGACATGCTTCACGAAGACATAGCATTTCAGCATGCGCCGTGGCGTCCGAATTCTGACGCATTCTATTTGGTGCCGACGCAATGACAACGCCGTCTTTGACAAGAGCTGCGCCAACGGGCACTTCGTCATGCGCAAATGCACTTTGAGCTTGTTCAAAAGCAACATTAAAAAAGGAAAGGGGATTTTTAGGCAAATTCAGATTCTTTATAAAACTGATTCATGTGAGGGAAAATTAAATGGCGGGAGTGACGGGACTCGAACCCGCGACCTCCGGCGTGACAGGCCGGCGCTCTAACCAACTGAGCTACACCCCCACATGGGAATCAATGTAGTTTTTTTATAAAGCGATTTACTCATGGAGTCAATAGTTTTTTTGATAAATTGCGACAGATGAATATCCCCGGATCACGTCCGGGGACAACATATGCGTCAAAAAATTGCTCTTAAGCAAGTTTCCGACTTGGATCAATCCAACCCACATGCCCATCTGCACGTCTAAATACAACATTCATCTCGCCATTCGCCGCATTTCTAAAAATAACAACAGGCGTCGCTGACAAATCCATACGCATAACAGCATCACCCACACTTAATGTATGAATCTCACTCGTTGTTTCTGCAATAATCAGTGGATTATCATCATGCGTATCTTCTTCTTGTGGCTTAATCACAAATTTTTGAACAAGCTCAGAACGATGCTCGTGATTAGCAGCATGGCGTTTTTTGTCACGCAAACGTGTTTTATAACGACGAATTTGTGATTCTAACTTAGCAAGTGATGAAGAAACACTTTTATAAGGATCTGAATCACTGCCAGTACAATGCACTACCAAATTCTTACCCACATGCAGCGTAATGTCCGTCTTAAACTGATGATGTGCATCTTTTACCATAGTGACTGTTGCGTCATGAGGATCAGCCATATAGCGTGTGATAACAGTTTCAATTTCTGTGTCAATAAACTCTTTCAAGCTATCGCCAATTTCCATTTGTTTCCCTGTAATTGTTATTGTCATAAGATGATATCCTTTTCAATGGTACTCAGTTAATAAGGATAGTTTTCACACACCCCCGGGTCAACCCCCGCAACGGCGAATTTTTGATTAAAATTCATTTTTTATGCATAATATGAAAAATAATCTTTCATACTTCCATCAAGATGCTTATAAATAAGAGTATAGCTTAGATTTGAAATGACTTAAAAATTGATGAAAAAATACATCCACCTAATACTAACAACATTCATAATTTCGGCATGCAGCCCCTTTATTAACAACCGTGGTTTTAACCATGAAACACTTGATGTCTCAAAAATAGTCATTGGCACAGACACAAAAGAAACGGTCATGGAAAAGTTTGGCTCTCCGTCGACGACAGCATTGTACCCATCACAACCAGGTGGATCA
>CAIOTO010000227.1 GCA_903861255.1 uncultured Alphaproteobacteria bacterium
TAACGTTGATACCCACGAATAAATCCATTTTTCACACGATCTGTGCTTGAGCATTTTTTGCAATTTACTGACATAGCTTGTCTCCTGAAAAGTTTCCTTTTCAGAATAGCACATTATCAACCTTTAGTTAAGTGTCTCAAAATAAAAGCATTTTGGTTTATGAATTGGTCTGTGAAACGGCCCAAAACAGTCCTGATTACATGAAAAATGTGCAATATGCTGTCCGCGCCGAAGAAGCCTTTGAAGCGTATTTGGCGCGCGATTGGGAAAAAGCTATAGAATTCTATTCGCGCATGCAAAAGGACTTTGCACGTGGAATTGTGGCAAATGAATTAATTATCAAGCGCTGCAAACATTATCAACAAACACCTCCAGATGATTCCTGGCAGGGCGAATATCACATGAAAGAAAAGTAAGAGAGAGCATTATGAAACATCAGTTTATAAAAAAGAACGGGCCTATTTTTGGCGCAATTTTCTTGGGTATATATCTTGGTATTTATCAAAAAGATTTTAGCCAAAATTTAAAGGTTCTTTCGGAAATTTATTTGTCCGCTATTTCCTTTACAATTATTCCTATTTCCTTGACTCTTCTTGCGTATAGTATTAGTTCACTTATGACTGCGACGACACTTAGTGTGTCCGCACGTCGTGTCTGGATGATTATTATTGGGGGGCTGGCTGTAGGCACAGGTGTGGCAGTTGCAACCGGATCCCTGTGGGTTCATTTGCATCATTTATATGCCCAAGGAAAGCCAATAGTATCTAACTTATCAACAGGCACATCAAAAAATATATATTTCTTATCAGTACAGGACACATTAGCTGATATTAATAGCGTTCGTTTGGATACGTTTATTGCCACATTAGTACCTAAAAATTTCTTTAATTCTTTAGTGACAGGCAATAGTTTGCAAATTTTCGTCATTTCATTAATGCTTGGAATGGCAATAAGCACGCGAAAGCCAGAGCAACGCGAATCAATTCTTAAGAGTCTTGCATCAATACGTGGAATTTTTACTGCCATTTTACAGGCTACTCTTGTTTTACTTCCAATTGGATTGGTGGCTATTATTGCAACGAGTATGTTAAAGCTAGACGCGTCACTATTTTTTGCTATGCTTCCTTTTGTATATTGGCTTTTTGGTCTTTTTGGTCTTTTAGCACTTATAGCGTTAGTTGTTTTTAAATGTTTTACCCCATACCATGTTATAAAGCTGATAAAGTCAATTCAAGAATCAATCTATGTATCGTTCTCAACAGGTAGTAACCAAGCCGCATTACCGCTTCTTATGGATGCTCTTGAAGAAAAAGGTTTTCAAAGATCTCAAATTGAAACAATTATCCCACTGTTCATTATTGTATGCCGAATAAATAGTGCTGCGTACTTTGCGTTTACCACTGTTTTTATAGCTGCTGTTTATAATATGCCACTTGAATTGATGCAATATTTTTTCATCATGTTTGGTGCGGTTTTGGCGAGCTTAGCTTCATCTGGTTCAAATAGTTTGGTTGGATTTTCAATGATTACACTTATTCTTAATCCTTTGGGCATTCCTTTGGGTGAAGTTGGTGCAATCTTACTTGTGTTAGAGCCATTTATTGACCCATTCCGTACAGCACTTTCTATGCTTCTTGTGACGACTCTTGCTTGCCTTATTTTAGAGAAAAACCCTAATCATGTAGAGGTGAATGAATGCTAAATTCTCTCCAACCGTTTGATGTTTTTTGTGCATGGGGATACGATTCTTCGGTCGTAAAAATGCTCGATCGTCTGACTTGGAGACAGAAAAAAATAGATGTTGTTGCCAATAATATTGCTCAAATTAAAGGCATTGTGGAGAAAAACAAGAATGCGTCTTTCTTAGGAACATCTATTATTTTCTTAAATGTAACATTTTTGAATACAGATTATTCATGTTCATTTTTTGTTGGTCTTTTGCCTTTTGCTAACCATAAAATTTATAAACATGAACGTACGCATGCTTGTAAAATAGACGCTTATGAAGTATTGATGAATCAATATCAATTACAAGTGTCTCCTATTATGTTATTACGCGAGAACTCAACACTATTTGATCAGTTGTCTGCTGAAATTCTAAAGTCAACGCCCGTGCGTTCGTATACAGAGAGTGATTTGCAGTTTGATGTTTATACATGCACGGATGCAAATCAAATTAAAGAAATTCAAAAGTTATCTTCTCCAAACGAATGTTTTTTTCTTGCTGATGGACATCATCGCTTATCCTATTATGAAAAGCATGCTGACATAAATCCACTCTGTATGGTTGCGATGACAACAATAGAGCAGCAGAAAATGACGGTCTGTCCACGCGCACTGCATTGTCCCTCTCGATATTCGGCAGAAGAAATTTTCAGTCGTTTGTCTCATTATTTCGATATTTCTGAATCAATAGATGAGTCATCAAGCAATTATGTTTTGGTTTGGAATAAAAAAGAATATACACTGCGTTTAAAAAATACATTCAAAGTTAATGATCCATTATATTTATTCTCATCTTTTGTTACAGACGAGATTATTTTCAAGCATGCTTTTGGCTATGATCCTTTGCAAGACCCTGAAGTTCGTGGCATAACGGGTTCTTATAAAGTTAAGGATGCAAAGGAAATACTTATTAAATTGAATGGTAAAGACGAAGTTCTTGTTTTCCCGCCTCTTTTTGATAAGCACCTATTACTTGATCATGCCGCAGATAATTTTTTTCTACCAAGTACCTCTACCTGCTTTTCACCCAAGATTCCTGATGGCCTTATTGTTTTTGATTCATCTTTGGGAATTGGTATACAATAAGCAGGTGGTGATGGTAACTATAATGCTGCTTTAAAAATGATGCTACACACCCGTTATCCCTAACTCCTCTCGCTAAAAATTAAAGTGACTTTTATAGTAAGAGTACTGTGAAAATTCTTTTTTTTAAGCGTTTGACAGTTTACAGAACCTATAGTAAATGATTATTATGCGATATATTGTTCGTATTTTAAAAATGAAAAGAGTTCGTATGAAACGTATTGTTGTGGTTGGGGCAGGGGCTTTTGGAACCGCATTGGCATTAGCTTTTCTACGGGCTGGGCACCACGTTACATTAAAGCCGCGTCGCGCAGAACAAGCGGATGAGCTGAATTTAGTGGGTGAGAATAAGCACTATTTGCCAGGTGTTCCATTGCCGAAAAACCTTGTGATTGATGCAAAGCATACCTGTCTTACCACAGCTGATCTTGTTGTACTGGCAACACCGGTTCAACAAACCACAACTATCTTGAGTGAGATATCCATATTTTTACCTGCCAGAGTTCCGTTTATAGTTGTGGCAAAAGGTATTTTAACCGAAAACCCATTACAAACACCGTTCATTAGTGATTGGATTGCACAGAATATGCCTGATCATCCTGTTTTTGTGCTCTCTGGGCCAAATTTTGCTGGTGAAATTGCACGATGCTTGCCGGCAGCCGCGACGCTTGCACATCCTGATGCTAATCTTGTGAAAGAAATGGCAGAAAGTTTGTGGCATACGCATTTCCGCCTTTACCCGTCAACGGATCGGCGCGGGGTTGAATTTTGTGGCGCTGTAAAAAACGTATATGCCATTG
Source organism: uncultured Alphaproteobacteria bacterium (assembly GCA_903861255.1). Lineage (GTDB taxonomy): Bacteria > Pseudomonadota > Alphaproteobacteria > Paracaedibacterales > CAIOTO01 > CAIOTO01. The sequence goes on from CAIOTO010000227.1 coordinate 3,609, forward strand.
CGTGCGGTATTTGTGTTGGTTTGAACTTAGGTCAAAATGCACTTGCAACATTAGTGACACGAAGTTTGGCCGAAATAAAACGCCTTGGGGTCGCAATGGGGGCTCATCCTGATACATTCTTGGGGTTGTCTGGCGTTGGTGATTTGATGTTGACCTGTACCAGCACTCAATCACGTAATATGTCATTAGGAATTGAATTGGCAAAAGGACGTTCACTTAACGAGATTCTGGCAGAGCGAAAAACTGTTGCCGAAGGAATTGCTACTTCAAAAGCGCTGAATGAGCTGATAATTGCAAAAGCATTGCCGATGCGTGTTGCAAATGCTGTTTATCAAATTCTTCATAAAGGTGATTCTGTAGGTTCTGTTATTTCTGATTTATTGAGTCGCCATGAGGTCAGATTCGAAGCCGCATAAAATGCCTTTGAATTAATTAAAATTTGCCTTAAATAGATAATGCTGCCATCATAATCCTATGATTAATTTAAAAGGATGGTGGAGTTATATGCGTACCTTAATGAAATACGGTTTAAAAAGTTGTTTGGGGTTAGCATTGCTTTGTAGTGCGCCAGATTTTGCATGGAGTAGTGCTGCAGCGACTAAAAGCAGAAATTGCAAAACTTCAGTAGGAACTTTGTGTTCTTCTGATGCAACTATGTGTAGAAAATACTGTGAACTTAAAAAAATTGAAGACTGCGATTGCAATACCCAAACAGGTTTATGTGCATTTCATACAAGCGAAGAAGCTCAAAACGAAACAGATTTGCAGAAATTAAATCATGCTCGTTTTGTGGCTTGTATAGAAGAAGCAGGTAAGAATGAATTATGGAAGAAAAGAACAACTGTGCAATGGTTGCTTTTAACTGCAAATCAAGCTGAGCAGCTGAAGCCGGGAGAGTTAAATGTTCGTGAAGCAGTAAAAGTATCTGAGAAGCTTGTTCGTCAAGAATGTATAGAGGTGCTTGCCCCAAAGTATTGCGAGGTGAGAGAAATTACTGACTGCAAAACACAAGCGTGGTGTGCTCGTATAATCCCTAAAAAAGGGGAAACATCAGATATAGATGTATCTGCTGCTGATGTTCCTGCTGAGCTTCGTGCGCAAGTTGAAGCCCAGCTAATGGCTTGTATTGCTGCTTACCGTGATCCGACAGCACGGAAAACAGGTCATCCTGAATATGCATGTCCGACAAAAACACCTATTCCTTGGTGTGCCATTAATTCGCCAAGCTGGAGAGATAAAATTTTGTGGCCCGAATCTGCTGATGTTATAAAGGCTAGAAAAGATGAGTATAATGAAGCGGTTCGATTAGCCAAAGCTGATGGTAAAGACGAAAAGTGGATAGGCAAGAATATTGATTTTCCAAAGACACGCGGTCAAGTGCAAGCGGAAGAATTAGAAGCTTCTATTTGCGCCGGAGGTTCTCCACAAAGGTGTAGAGCAAACGAGGCAGAAGCGGCTCAGACCGAAACGGGTGATAAGGGTGCTTAATTCGTTGATAACTTGTTAAAGTAGAAAAAAAGCCTCAGAAAACTGAGGCTTTTTTATTTGGGGCTATATTTGCAGTAGTGCTACTGGATTTTCAATTAACCTCTTAAACGCTGCCAGTAGGCGTGATCCAACGGCACCATCAACAGAGCGATGATCAACCGACAATGTGCATGTCATCATGGTTGCAATAGCGAGCTGGCCATTCTTAACAACAGCGCGTTGCTCTCCTGCGCCAACGGCGAGAATACTTGCCTGCGGTGGGTTGATGATAGCGCCAAAATGCTTAATACCGAACATACCGAGATTTGATAGGGTGAATCCTCCGCCTTGGTATTCCTCAGGCTTTAATTTGCCGCCGCGCGCGCGCTCAGCCAGGCTTTTCATTTCTTTTGATAATACGGATAATGACTTTTGTTCGGCCGAGCGAATAACAGGTGTTACTAAACCACCATCAATAGCAACAGCAACTGCCATATCCACAGTGCTGTATTGGCGTACAAACGTATCGTGGAATGTTGCATTTGCCTCAGGAACTTCATGCAACGCAAGCGCACACGCACGGATAATAAAATCATTCACGGATAGTTTTTGCGTTGCATTTGGTAGCGCATTTACTTCAGCACGCAACGTCAGTAATTTGTCGATGTTGCAATCAATCGTAAGGTAGAAGTGCGGGATTGTTTGCTTTGCTTCAGTAAGGCGTTTAGCGATTGTTTTGCGCATATTGTTCATAGGAATATCAACATAAGCTGCTGCTTGATGTTTAACTGCACATGGGGTGGATGGCGTGAAGTTTTCTATATCCGCTTTTACAATGCGGCCGCGTGGTCCTGAACCGTCAACATCATGTAAATCAATACCATTTTGCGTAGCAATGCGGCGTGCAAGTGGTGTGGCGTATACTCGTTCTAAGCTCGCTTTTACAGCTGCGGGTGCAGCAATTTCAACAGTTGATTCGGCTTGAGATGGTGCTGTATCTATCTTGATCGCTTCCGGTGCCTTAAATGAATCAAGTGCAGACTTGTCTTCACCTTCTTCTAAAATAAGCCCAATCAGTGCATTCACTTTTACATTTTCTGTGCCTGCTGGGATGAGAATGCGTCCCATGATGCCTTCATCTACTGCTTCAACTTCCATGGTCGCTTTGTCAGTTTCAATTTCAGCCAGTACTTGACCTGCTTTAATGACATCGCCTTCGGCTTTGTGCCATTTGACAAGATTTCCCTCGGTCATTGTGGGGCTGAGAGCTGGCATGAGAATTTGAAATGGCATAACTATAACCTTCTTTAGGTAACTTTATTTATAACAAACGGTTTTAACTGCACGGACAATTTTATCCGCATTGGGAAGTGCTAATTTTTCTAAATTAACTGCGTAGGGTAGGGGGACATCTTCTGCTGCCACGCGTATAGGCGGGGCATCAAGATCATCAAAGGCTTTATCACAAATTTCAGCACAAATCTCAGCGCCAATACCAGCGAAAGGCCAACCTTCTTCAACGGTTACCAAACGATTTGTTTTTTGAACAGATTGAATGATTGTATCGACGTCAAGTGGACGAATTGTACGAAGGTCAATGACTTCAGCGTCAATACCCATGTCTTCTAAAATTTTTGCCGCTTGTAGAGCATAATCAACGGCCATTGAAAAGGCTGTGATGGTGACGTCTTTACCTTCGCGAACAACCGCTGCCTTGCCGATTGGAACGACGTAATCTTCATCCACAGGGACTTCAAAGCTACGACCATACAACAATTCATTTTCAAGAAATATAACAGGGTTGTGATCACGAATAGCTGATTTTAAAAGGCCCTTTGCATCCGCTGCTGAATAGGGCGACACAACTTTAAGGCCAGGGCAATGTGCATACCAACTTGCAAAACATTGAGAGTGCTGTGCGCCAACGCGTGCTGCGGCACCGTTTGGACCACGGAAAACGATTGGGCAACCCATCTGACCACCAGACATGTAAAGCGTCTTGGCGGCAGAGTTTATAATTTGATCAATCGCTTGCATAGAAAAGTTGAATGTCATGAATTCAACAATTGGGCGCAATCCTAAGAAAGCAGCGCCAACACCAAGTCCAGCAAAGCCGTGCTCGGTAATTGGAGTATCGACAATGCGTTTAGATCCAAATTCTTGCAAAAGACCTTGAGTTACTTTGTAAGCACCTTGGTATTCGGCTACTTCTTCACCCATAACAAATACAGAGGGGTTAAGACGCATTTCTTCAGCCATTGCATCGCGTAAGGCTTCACGTACGGTTTGTGTGCGAGTCATAAAAAAAGTGCTCCGTTTAATCGATCAAAACATCGGTGTAAAGTTCCGACGCGTCAGGTTCAGGGGATGTCTGCGCAAATTCAGCACAATCGTTCACAATATCTTTTACTTTTTTTTCAATGGCTTTTAGTTCATCTTCGGTCATTAACTTATGTGTTTCCATATAATGCTTAATGTTTTCGATGGGATCACGGTTTTGACGAACGTCTTCTACTTCTTCTTTTGTACGATATTTTGCTGGGTCAGACATTGAATGCCCACGGTAACGATATGTTTTAATATGCAGAAGAACTGGGCCTTGGCCGGTACGTGTATGGTTAAGTGCCCATTCAGATGCTTCACGTACTTTGAATAGATCCATGCCATCAATCGTCCGTCCAGGGATGCCATACGCTTCACCACGCTTTGAAAAATCAGAAAGTGCAGCTGAACGGCATACTGATGTTCCCATTGCATATTCATTGTCTTCGATTACATATATAATTGGTAATTTCCAAAGGGCTGCCATGTTAAATGATTCATACACTTGACCTTGGTTAGCTGCACCATCGCCCATATAAGCCATGCACACACCATTGTCTTCGTTGTATTTGTGCGCGAATGCCATGCCCGTACCGAGTGAAATCTGTGCGCCAACGATGCCATGTCCGCCAAAGAAATTCTTCTCTCGGCTAAACATGTGCATAGAACCACCTTTACCCTTAGAATAACCAGTGGCGCGTCCAGTCAATTCAGCCATAACGCCGCGCGCTTCCATGTCGCATGCTAACATGTGCCCATGATCACGGTAGCTTGTAATGACTGTATCTTGTTTTTGCATGGCAGATTGCAGGCCAACAACGACTGCTTCTTGACCTATGTAAAGGTGACAAAACCCTCCGATAAGGCCCATACCATAAAGTTGCCCTGCTTTTTCTTCAAAGCGCCGAATAAGTAGCATTTGATAAAAGGCTTTGTGTAGGCTTTCTTTTGTGAAATGTCCAAGAGTTGGGTGCGTTGTCTTTGCGTCATTGCGCGATGTTTGTTTGCTCATATATGTTTCAGCTTTTTTGAGTGACTAAAAATAACTTTGAGAGTGTAGCATGAAATTGTTTCAGAGAGAAATGCTAATCCATTTTTTGTGGCACATGAAATAAAAAAGATCGAGTTATTATTTTTTATCACAATAGAATTTTGCTTGATTATTATCTAAAGAACTTCTTAATTTTTGAGACTACGCTACTTTTAGGTGGATTTGATTTTTGTGCCGCTTGTTGGTAAGCGGATGAGCAAGTACCTCTATGTTTGATTTAAGAAAGATGTCAGATTCACATTTAAGGAAGCCCTAATGAAGAATGTGTTAAATGAGAGTATCCACTCTAAGGAAATGGGAAA
>CAIOTO010000228.1 GCA_903861255.1 uncultured Alphaproteobacteria bacterium
AGACAAATCATAAAAAGAGTCAATGTTTTATAATTTTCTGAATTTATCCATAAAAAAACCCGGTGTGAACCGGGGTTTTTCTGTGAGTCTTTGTCATCGCAGCCTGTCTCGGCGAAGCTTTAGCGAAGACGGAAGGAGCGTAGTGACGTGGCGTTCTTGTACTTAAAGATAGATTGCCGCGCCCTTCGGGCTCGCAATGACGGCGGTTGGGAGTGTTTACCCCGTAACGCGCTCTGACCCTGACTGATAGATTTTATACATCAACCAACCAAAGACACCTATGCCAGCAAATTCAACCAGCATTTTTGGTAGTGGTGTGAATAAATGTTCGCTCATTTGATAGCCTTGTGACAAAGGAATCGCGATCAAAACACCCATCACAGCTGTACCAGCAATGACACCTGATGCATATAGAATGCCTTTTTGTTCAGACGCTGCTTGTTGCGCTTTTGGCAGTGATTCACGTTTTTGCGTTGTGTAATGCGCCAAGATGCCACCAAGCAAGAATGTTAGAATCGCTGCTGCAGGCATGTACATACCAAAGGCAACCGCTAATACTGGTAGTGTATTTTTGCTGCCCTGTGATTTTAGAGATTTATCAACAACAATAATTGCAATACCAATTGCAGCGCCGATCATGATCATCGTCCAATCAACACCTCCAGAAAATAGGCCTTGTGTCATTGTGGCCATCATTGTTGCTTGTGGCGCCTTTAATGTATGCGTTAAATCCATACCGGCACGTGGTATAACATCACCAAAGCCATAGGCTTGGAATAATAGCTCAAGCACTGGGCCTACAACAATTGCACCACCAACAACACCAACAAGCAACATAAACTGCTGTTTCCATGGTGTAGCGCCAACCATTGAGCCGGCCTTAAGGTCTTGCATGTTGTCACAGCTAAGTGATGCTGCAAGGGCAACGATTGAAGCAAACAATATTGTTGCGCCAGCAACGGATGCTGCATGAACAGAGTTTATTGAAAAATCAACTTGTCCCATAAGAACAGTAAATAACATGCCGCCGAACAACAATATACCTGAAATCGTAATGCCCGATACTGGAAGGAGCGTTGAGCCAACAATACCTGTTAGGTACGAAGCAACAGCAGCGCATCCAAATGCAATTGTGAGCGATGCAACAACAGCAGCAACTGTTACGAGAAGCCCATGGCCAAATGTTAAGCCAAGTGGCACAGTCAGCGTGTTATAGAACATGACCAAAAGTGGAATCGCTAGGACAAGTGTCATCATGCCAACATAGTTCATTGGCATATCACGTTCAATTCTGGGTAGAGATGACATGTCAACTGCTTTGCCTTTAAAGGTATCAATTGATGAACGAATAGCATCCATCATGACCTTTGAAAGAGAAATCATGCCCCAAAGACCGCCAACGATCATGGCGCCTACGCCCATCATTTTGACTTTTTTCCAAATTGCAAAGGCGGCCATTTGTGCGTCAGCTTCAGGTGCACCATAAAGCATTCCATATACAGGAACGCCAATGCCCCATGTGATTATAGTGCCCACAAACATAGATATGGAAACACGAAGGCCGACAATGTAGCCAGCACCAACAAGAACAGGTGATAATTCAAGTCCGCTCCCCAATGGAACAGATCCAAGCTTTGTCCATGTTGCACTTCTGATGTTAACCAGCGTGCACCATCTTGGAAGAAACTCACAACTGCTGCAAAAGCACCGCCTGAAATAAGTACTTTTCCACTGGATGATGCTTCGGCTGATTTTAGTACTGCAGCTGTTGCAATTCCTTCTGGATAAGGTAATTTTTGTTCAATAATCATGCTACGGCGAAGCGGCACAGAAAAGGCTACACCAAGAAAGCCGCCAACGACAGCAACGGATAGAACTTCAAAGTAATTAAAGTGGTCCCAAAAACCAATCATGACAAGCGCTGGAATCGTAAATGTTATGCCAGCACTAACAACTTCACCCGCGGACGCTGTTGTTTGAACGATGTTATGTTCAAGAATGCTAGTTTTTTTCCAAAAACTTAGGAAAAGGATCGATAGAACTGCTGCTGGAATAGAGCCGGAAATCGTTCTGCCTACTTTAAGTGCGACGTATGTATTTGACGCGCAGAGTACCATCGCTAAGATAAAGCCAAGTATGACGGCTTTAAGCGTAATTTCAGGTAGATTGCTTTCTTTTGTAACCAGTTCAGGCACATCTGATGCGTGCTCCTTGTAAACTGCATTGACCGATGTGGCCATATAAACCTCCTATTCGCTAGCACCAATTTCCTTTGTGAAATTGATAATTTGGTTAAAAACTCACTATTGTTAAATACTGAGTTTTGGTGTTTGGCGCGTAAACTATTGCACCGCGACCGTTGATAATCGCTCATATTTCTGTAAATTATATTTAAAAATTGAGCAATTAGTTAATTATATGTTAACGACAAATGATCTAATGTGCAAACTTATTTGTAAATCGCTGGGTTTTGGGTTCTTTTGATTCAACTTTTTAAATTTAAGTGGGGTTGGGTGATGATGGGTGTTTTGATGTTAACTGTATATTAATATTTCTGGTATATAGTTAAAATATAAATTTCCATGGCAAACTCTAATCGTAAGGGTTTTAATAAAATGTATTCTAAATTGCTTTTAATAATAGCATTATTTGTGTCACACACGTTTGCGGCGCAGACAGGTCAACGTAAAACAGCAGACACGGATTCTAGTCAGTATGATGAAGAGCATATGACGGGCCTTAAAAAGTTGTATCGAAAGTCTGTAAATCCTAGATCGGAAGATGAATCAAATGAGTCAAAAGAAGGGTATGCTGAATTAAAGAGAGATAGTGCAATTGTTGATCGTGGCGTAGAAAATCCGGCTGAATTGCTTGAAATACGCATACGTACAACACAAGATATTTATAGAAGAAAATATACAGATATTGATAGAATTAAACAAAAATTCTATAGCCAATGGCTGCCATCAGAAGGATACGTCAGTAAACCGTCTTTTTTGCAGACGATTGCACCGAAGCTTTACTCTTATGTCGAAAAAACTGCTACCACCAGAGGACTTTTTGGAACAGATAGAGCAAAACTGTTAATAAAGATATTGACGGAAAAAATATTGGATGGAACATTTTTAGAAATTGACTACCCAGATCATTCTGCAGAGATGATGGCTGCATTTAATACGTACTTTCCTATCAATTTGGCATCTTTGAACAAATTGCAATCAAGATTGAAGGCTTATTGTACTGAGCGGGGAGAATTGAGTATTGACGCTTCAAATGTTTCAGACATTGAGGAGATTCTTACTAAGCTTAAGAAGTATACAGATACTGAAATTGATGAGGTACGTTCAGATTTTGAGAGTTTTATTGACACTGCAATAGAGATGAAAGACGAGAAGCCTAGTGTTATTGACCAAGCTGCGGGGGAGAAAGCCGCTGAACGAGCACAAGACAAAGTTTACAAACTAGAAATTTTAGAACGTCAAACGAAAGCATTATTACCAAGAATCAATGCGGCGCAAGAAAAAGTTAATGAACTCAGGAAGTTTGTTGTTGATTTTATTCAATCAAAACAAATTGACCCCTTTAATAACACTTTAAAAAGAGCCGATGATGATGCAGATTTTCTATCTTTGATTCACTTTAACGATTATGAATTTTTGAAGTTACCAGAAATGCGCAGTGCCAGTGAATGCGTGAAAGAACTAAAAGGCATAATTAACGTTTTAAATAGATGCGGCCAATCCTTAAGGAACGGCAAAATTCTAGAGACTTCAGTTCAACTGCCTGGTGGAGGTCCTACTAAAGAGCTTAACGAAAGTCTGCTTAAATTAGATTCTTATAGTATCCAAAAAATATCGACAATATTAGAAAGTGCACTCAGTTATTATCAAGGGGATTACCAAACATATAAAGTTCAATTTCCAAGGTCACAAGAGCTAAAGAGCAGATTGAGGGGCTCAGTAGAGGAGGCGCTTAATAGAATTAATCTTCTTAGACGATGTTCAGATGCGATTTTTAGTGAACAGGCGTATGAACACGTAGATGCTGACATAATTAATGTAATTCTTGAAATGCTCAGCCCATTTACTGACGCAGAATTGTTAGATTTAGAATGTGAATTTGAAGATTATAATGAACGTTATTTTAAAAGAAATGGCATAATTAGTGATGAAGTTGCTAAGCAAATCGAACAAAAAATAAACAGAGTTGATGCTTATAATTCACATGCCGTTCATTTATTCGTGTCCAGACGTAGACAGATTGCAAACGAATATATTGCAGTGGTTAAGAATAATGCAGACTCCCGGAGTCTTCTAAAAATGGGGCAAGCACTAGCTGCAGCTTTTGATAAAGCTATGGACATAGCTCGAAAAGCAAATATTAAGCCACTGGAAACGGCAAAAATAAAAGCACGAGAGGCAATAGCTGCATCCATTAGAAAGCTAGAAGAAATGCAGGAAGAGCGTTTACGTCCGGCTAAAGAGAGATCGCGTTTATGGAACGAAGAGCAAAATCGTTTAAGGAAAGAAAAGGAAAGACATGCACAGGAAGAAGAGCAAAGACGTGCACGGGAATATGATGAGTTTATCAAAAATAGTGCTCAAGAACGAAGACGTCAATACCAAGAAAATGCACGTAAGGAATGGAACAAAAGGACACATCAGAACCATAACAAAGAGGAGCAGAGTGGCAGTGATCGCAGTTCGAAAGCAGACGGAGGCTTTTCTTCAAGGGATCAAGGCATAGTAAGTGCCCCACAACCATCTGCCGATGATCGTATGTACTTGACTGAAGCAGTCAGAGAAGATTTTGGCGTTGGTACTGAATTAGAACGTTTTGGTGCTGCTGACTTTAATCACGATTATTATAAATATGATGATAGGCGTATCCGTGATTTAGCGCTTAGAATATTAGGATTAGAGCAAAGTGCATCAAAAGAAGAAATCACAAAAAGGTATAAAAAACTGAGTTTAGTATATCACCCTGACAAGATGCGTGAAAATGCGAGCAAGGCAAATTATATTTTCCAAATAATTTCTAACGCTTATGATGTGGTTAAGTGATGATGGCATGACACGATAAACAATCCCGCCTCATCCGCTAGGCGAATCACGTCAATAAGATCCAGCACTTGCACGCCGCCGGCCTCAATCGCTATGCCAGATAGGCCCGCATCACGTACTTGTTTGATTGTATCAATACCGATGGTAGGCATGTCAACTTTCCGATTCTGGCCGGTTTTGCGCATTTTAATAAGCACCCCGCCAGGGGCGCGGCCAAGTGCGCGTATGTTCCCTAGCAAGACCGCTGTGCCCTCGATCGTTTCAATTCCCAGCACACAGCCATCATGCACCGCGATGGCCTGCCCAACGTCATGGGGCGACAATACATTCAATATGGTAATGCCATGATTGATATCGTTTTGATCATCTGGCGTTGGCGAACGCACGGTCAGCACGCCGGCGGGTGTGAATAGATTCTCAACTAAGTCATGCGGCGGGATGATTGAAAGCCCTTCCTTTTCAAGCAGTTTTACAATCCCGCCTAATAAGTGATCATCGCCTTTAAACGCGCTCGCGCCAAGTGCTGTTAGCCAGCGGGCGCCTGTACGATCCATTGATAAGTCACGAAGTTTTGGTCGCGTCAGTCCACCTGCCATCGTTACATCGGTCACATGCCATTGTTTGAAGAAAGCAAGAACGGGAGCGATAACGCCTAGCTTTACCCATAATACGGGGATCTCAGGCGCTAAGCTTTGGGTAAGCTCTATGGGGGTTTGTCCTTCAAACGCCACGACAACAATGGGGCGCTTGTCTTTTTGTGCATCAATGATTTTATGTGGTAGGTCGCCGCGGCCTGTGATTAGTGCGAGTGTATTCATGGCATCACCATTTCATCACTATGATCAACCATCCCCCACACCGCCGTCATCACAGCCTGTCTCGGCGTAGCTTCTAGCGAAGACGGAAGGAAGCGAAGCTGACGTGGTGATCCAGGCTGCTCTGGATGGCCACACCCTTCGGGCTCCAGTCTTCGCTCAAGGCTTCGACCTGGCGCAGCGCCATGAAGATAGAAGTTTGTAGAATTATTCTTCATAAGCAATATTATACTCGATGCATGTCTCAATTATATGTGCAGGCAATGGTGCAACCACATGAATTGCTGGCTTTTTTTGGTGGTAGGGAATTGTAACAGCGCGCGCGTGAAGATGCAAATAAGGTGGATCGAATCGATCACGTACGCCATAGATTGCATCGCCTAGAATAGAAAAGCCCATTGCTTGGCAATGTACGCGTAATTGATGCGTGCGCCCTGTAATGGGGGACAGTTCAACAAGTGTCATGCCAAAATCGCCACGACTTAACACGCGATACTCTGTGATGGCCTCTTGACCCTCAGGATCAACCTTCATCCACCAGCTACGTTTGTCGGTACTTTGCTTGGCGAGCGGAAAATTAATCACACCTTCGTCTTCTGCGGGGCAGTTAACAACAATGGCCCAATAGGTTTTCTTAATTTGGTTTGTTTCAAATAGATGGCCTAGATGTTTAAGTGCAACTCTGTGGCGCCCTAATATAAGACAACCGCTTGTACCAGCATCAAGGCGATGTGCAAGCTGAGGAGGATTGGGCAAACCAAAGGCTAACTCCTTTAGCGTTTTATCTAAATTCGGCCCATTTCCCATGCCGCGATGCACTGCTACACCCGCTGGTTTGTCAATCACCAAGATTAAAGCGTCTCGGTGTAAGATATTTTTCTCAAAATTAAACATTCTTTTTATTGGTTTTATGGCATATTTAAGATATTATACCGCGTAATGCTTGATTTTGTAAGCGATCTGAAAGAAAAAAAACTTTTTTTCATAAAAATAAGGGTAAAACACTTGAAAAATAAAAAATAATACCTAAATAAACTATTAGAGTTGTTATTTAAGTTTTTGACTTAATTAGAATTAACCAACTCGGTTTTTTAGAAAAAACCAAGAATTTAAAATAAGAGAGGTAATAATGAAAGAATCCTATTTTGACGTTGTCGTGATGATTGAACGTTTACACCGCCTGTTTTTGGAGGTTGTAAAAGGTGAGCTTGATCGGCAAGAAAAACTAGATATAACCAACGTGCAAGCGTTAATTTTGTACAACATTGGTAAAAACAGCCAACTAACAGTCGGCGAGTTGACAAATCGCGGGTACTATCTTGGTTCAAACGTATCCTATAACCTTCGCAAGATGGTAAAAAATGGATATGTGAATCAGGTGCCTTCGGCGCATGACCGTAGATCAAGCCATGTGAAATTGACACCAAAGGGTACTGAACTCTATGGTAAGATTGATCAAGCATTGGCAAAGCAAACACAATTGTTTTCAAAGCAATTGGGTACGTCTATTGATTTAGATGCGTTTGGCAAGACACTACGTGTGTTTGAGAATTTCTGGACATCAATTATTGATCGCTAGAAAACATAATAAATTCAACTGTCATTCCCGCGCAGGCGGGAATCCAGTTGTGTTTTGAATTACACTTGTTGTTGATTGTGTTTTTCCTGGATTCCCGCCTGCGCGGGAATGACAGGGAGAGAGAAGTGGCAAGAGTCTAAAAAAAACTTATACGTATTTTTGTACGTAAATTAAATCGCCTTTATTCGCAAACTATGCAAACCCGTTTTAAATTCGTCAGCGACAATGTCATAGATTCGGTGATGTTGCTTTACACGCGATAACCCATTCAATGCCGTTGCTGAAATTTCCAGTGCGAAATGCGTTTCCAGAATATCTTTGCTGGTGTGCTCCGCTGAACTATCCTTCTGGATAAGACTTTTCTTTAATTCTTCCACACCTTTATGTCCGCGATGTTGAGCCGATTCATCTATAAGTAATAGATGCGTTGGGGCAAGTGCATTTGTAAGTAGCTCATGCATGCGTTTAGCGCGTGTGTTGTGAGGAGTGGTAGTCATTAAGGCCTTCAATTCTGGTTCATGAGTTTTAATGGTTTAATAGTTCTGCCGTCATTGCGAGCCCTTATAGAGGGCGTGGCAATCCAGGCTGATTAATACATAGATTGCGACGTCTGCTGTGCAGACTCGCAATGACGAAAGAGGATTGAAACGTCTCAACCAAGTGCAGCAATGCCTGGCAACATCTTGCCTTCTAGGCATTCTAAAAACGCACCGCCAGCAGTAGAACAATAGGATAATTTATCCATAACACCAGCTTTGGTAAGTGTCGCGAGTGTGTCGCCGCCGCCAGCCAACGTTAGCACGCCTTTTTGTGTTGCTTCGCTGAGTGCATGCGCAATGGCAAAACTGCCACCTGTAAATGCATCTAATTCAAACATGCCGACAGGACCATTCCAAATAATTGTCTGGGCACCTTGTAACTTTTCAATGAATAATGCCCGGGATTTCTCACCAATATCAAAGACGGAATGCGTTTCAGGAACTTTATCAAAATCAACGGATATAACATCCATTTTTTCGGTAAAGGATAACTCTTCAACGGCAAGTCGATCATAGGGTAAAACAATTTCGGCCGTTGCTGTATTCAAGATAATGCGAGCAACGTCAACAAAGTCGTCTTCCACCAGTGATTTTCCAACACTAATCCCCTTTGCTTTGAAAAACGTATTGGCCATAGCGCCGCCGATAATTAATCCATCAACTTTTTGTGATAGATTTACCAATAGATCAATTTTCGTTGATACTTTAGATCCGCCCACAATCGCCCACAAGGGGCGTTTAGGTGCAATAAAGGCATTGTTAAGGTATGAGACTTCTCGCGCTAAGCCAAGGCCTGCGTATGATGGTATTTGATGTGCAATAGCTTCTACTGATGCATGGGCGCGATGGCTGCATGAAAAGGCTTCGTTTATATATATGTCTGCACACGCCGACAGCGCAATTGCGAACATATTGTCATTTGCTTCTTCTGCGCCAAAAAAGCGGATGTTCTCGCACAACACACTATCACCGTTTTGCATCTCATAAATTTGATCAAAACCTTCTGCTGATAAAGGGTCCTCGCAAAAATCAAGATTGAAACCTAATATCGTTTGCATTTCAGCAAGCAAAGGTTTAAACGAAAATTCATCTTCAACAATACGCACGTCAGTTGTAGCTTTTGGCTCTTTGTATGCCTTTTTCGCAAGGGTTGGTCTGCCTAAATGCGCTAGGATAATAGTCTTTGCGCCATGTTTACGCAGTAATTCAAGCGTTTCGCGCGTGTTAACTAAACGCGTGGCGTCTGCTATTTTTCCATCCTGGCAAGGCACATTCCAATCAACGCGTACAAGGACTCGTTTGTCAGTCAATGTTTTAGCAAGATCTTCGTTAAGAAATTTCATGGGGACTCCGTTTAAAAGAAAGAAACAATGGTTGCGGCCAAAAAAAGTGCCGGTAAAAAGGGAAAACGTTTGTCTTTAATGATCGCTGCTGAAATAATGCCAAACACACCGCAAATTAGAAATAGCAGTGGTAGTTGGCTTATATGGATCCATGCAGAAAGTGATGTTAGTACAATTAAGTCAGCGATTCCAATATACATTTTTTTATGAAGATGTTGGAAGGCACCGATGCTGAGTGATATTCCTGACAACACGCAAAACGCAATTAGGGATGGGCTGCCATAAAACGCTAACAACTCAGACACAGCAAGCCAACCCAATAGTCCCAACATTGGTATTGATTGCGTGCGCCAATCCTGCCACGAAAGATATGCAGCAAGAATGGCGGCTAAGCAATATAGGCCTGTAAGCATTAAGCGGCCTTTTGTGACGACGCTTTTGCAAAGTTAGCTGCGACAAAACTCCAATTCACGAGGTGTGCCAGGAATGCTTCGGCATAATCAGCACGGCGATTTTGGAAATCAAGATAGTATGCATGTTCCCACACATCGATGGTTAGCAATGGAGTTTGTCCGTGGACAAGTGGGCAATCAGCATTCCCCGTTTTTGTAATTGCAAGTTTGCCGTCAGCGGTCATAACTAACCACGCCCAGCCGCTACCAAATTGTGTTAGTGCCGCTTGTTTTAAGTCATTACGGAATGCATCGAATGAACCAAAGTCACGTGTGATTTGATCAGCGAGTGGGCCAGTCGGTGTGCCGCCGCCATTTGCTTGCATGCAATTCCAATAGAATGTGTGATTCCAGACTTGTGCGGCATTGTTAAAGATTGCTGGATGGCCTGATGCGCCGGCAGACTTTGTCATAATCTCTTCAAGTGAAAGAGATGCATATTCAGTATTTGGAATAAGATTGTTCAGGTTTGTCACATATGTTTGGTGATGCTTCTCGTGGTGAAACGATAATGTGTTCGCCGTAATGTGTGGTTCAAGTGCGTTTTTTGCATATGGGAGTGGGGGTAATTCAAACATGATTTGTCTCCAGGGAGGAATTAAAATTAACATTTTCAAAAGTCTAACAGATCTTAAGCGGCAGGGATATCCCCCTTAAAGGGTGTTTTATATCAAATAAAAGACATTAATGAAAACACGTTATTTTTTAGTCACTATAATAAAGCAATTATTAGAAAAATTTGATTTATCTTATTTTTTTCACTTGCAGATTGAAAAAAGCACGATTAGTATCAAATTTTAGTAAAGATAATAAGGATAATTTAGATGGCCGGAGAGAAGCCCGTTAACGTACAAGATGTTTTCCTCAATCATGTCCGTAAAAATAAAACACCTCTAACCGTATTTTTAATTAATGGCGTAAAATTACAAGGGATTGTAACGTGGTTTGATCAATCAACAATGTTGCTTCGTCGCGAAGGTCATTCGCAACTTGTTTATAAACATGCAATTTCAACAATAATGCCGCAAGGTCCAATTATGTTGTTTGAAAACAATCATCAAAGTGAAGTTTCGGTTGCACTGGATGAGGAATATGAATCTGAGTCCGAATCTGAACATCATTAGTTGCTAGGCATATGAAATTTAAGAGGCATGGTTTTAATCATGCCTTTTTTCTTTTGTGGGGTGTAAGGTCATTCTTGCGTTTGTCATGTTTGGATGCCAGCTTGTCACTCACGCTTTAGCTGTGAATCCAGAAAAAATATTCTTCAAAACTAAAACTTAAAAGTTGTATAACTAAAATATAACTGGATACCCGCCTTCGCGGGTATGACAACGAAAAATGTGCTTTGAGTGGGTATAAAAACTCTGGCTTAAGGAAGAAAAATCATGCTGTACATTCCACATATTTGCTTCATTGTTTCGCTTGCCTCGTGCTGGTTTTCAAAAGGGTCGCGTTATTTTTTTATGCCAGCGCGCTTATATCAGGCTTATTTGTTGGGGCACTTCACCCGCTTGTGTTGATAGTAATTCCCGCATTGTATGGATCTCTCTGTGTGATTCAGGGGGAATACAGCAAAGTCTTAAGGGCACTTGCACACATTTGCTTTGCAGCACTTTCCTTTTTATTATTTTTCCACTTCGTTCCAGGCATAAATAATTTTAAAATTTTTGATGCTGTGTATGTTGGTCAGCATTGCACGCCCTTTACCATGTATTTTAATATGGAAAATGGAATTATTGCGTTTCTTTTAATGCATATGGCCGTATCCACTGCACGCACACGCGATGAATGGAAACAGGTTTTTGTATCAACCGGCATTTATGGAAGTATTTGCATTGTAAGTTTGATGGCGGTTGCGATGGCCTCGGGCTTTGTTAAATTTAATCCAAAGTTTCCGCCACAAACTTTTTGGTTTTTAATGAATAACCTGATGTTGGTGTGTATTGCTCAAGAGGCGTTCTTTCGTGGGTATATTCAAAAGCACTTATCTGATTGGTGTGAGAATCATCGTATTTCTAAAATGCTTGCCCTTGTGGTGGCATCCATTATATTCGGTCTTCGGCATTATCAAAGCGGCGTGCCAATGATTGTTTTGTCGACTATTGCTGGGCTATTTTATGGCGCAGCGTACATGCGTAATAATCGAATTGAGGCTGCCATCCTTGTGCATTTCGGCTTGAATGCGGCGCATTTCTTCTTTTTTAGCTATCCATCATTTGCGCGTTGATTTGTCTGTATTCATAGCCATGCATTTCCCGCTGGTTCTTTTAATTATCCCTGGTATAATGAGCTTAAAATACAGAGTATCTTTCAAGCTGCCGAATGAAAAATAGCCCATTACATCAATTTGAAATTGTAAAACTGATCCCCATTAAAGTGGGTGGTTTCGATATTTCATTTACGAATTCATCGCTGTGGATGGTCATCGTAGCGGTCACATTGTGCCTGCTAGGGCATGTTGTTACACGAAAGTCATCGTTTATCCCAAGCCGTATGCAGTTCGCCTATGAATACATCTACAACTTTATAGCGGATGTTTTGAAATCAAGCCTTGGGCGCGAGGGGCGGGCTTATTTCCCATACGTGTTTCCGTTGTTTCTTTTTGTTTTGATGTCGAATTTGATGGGGCTGTTGCCTTATAGTTTTACTGTTACAAGTCATATTATTGTCACCTTTGCTTTGGCGATGCTGGTCTTTGTGGGTGCTACGACGGTGGGTATTATCAAACACGGAACGGGTTTCTTCCGTACGTTTTATCCCGTTGGAACGCCGTTGTTTGTTGCACCTATTTTGATTCCTATTGAGATCATCTCGTTTCTTGCGCGCCCAATCAGTCTTGCTGTTCGTTTGTTTGCAAATATGGTTGCAGGGCATGTAATGATTAAGATTTTTGCGGGTTTCGTCGGGATGCTGCTTAAAAGCCCACTCGCTGTTATTAGTATTTTGCCGCTTTTGCTGAATACAACGCTTACTGGTTTTGAAATCATGATTGCGCTGTTGCAGGCCTATGTTTTTACGATATTAACGTGCATTTACTTAAATGATGCGCTAAGTTTACATTAACAATGCAATTCTTGTCATCCTCGTGCTTGACGCGAGGATCTAGATCCCCGGATCACTCGCACCACGGCATAGCCTCGGGCGTAGCCGGGATTCCGGGGATGACACAGGCAGGAATGGCTCTGCGCTACTAACAAATTAAAAAGGAGTTATCTAAACTATGGAACTTGCTGGTATTACAAAAATCGCTGCCGCTATTGCAATATTGCCACTTTTTGGCGTTGGGCTTGCGCTTGGAAACTTATTTTCAACATTGATTTCATCTATTGCGCGCAACCCGTCTGTTAAAGATGAATTGTTCAGTAAAGGCATTTTAGCGTTCGCATTGACAGAATCAATTGCCTTGTTTGCGTTGATTGTATCATTGTTGATTTTGTTTGGTTAGGCCGCACAGTCAGATAGAAAGATAAGCCATGCCACAATTTGATACATCGACCTTTATATCGCAAATATTCTGGTTGGCGATTTGTTTGGGCATGGTTATTTTTTGTTATGTACGTATTTTTATTCCCAAATTCAATCAAACGATCGAAAAACGTTTGTCAAAGATTCGATATGATCTTGATCAAGCCGAACATATGCAAGAACAAGCAACTCTTCTGCTTGAAAGAAGTCAGAAAAAAATTGAAGATGCGCACCGCCAAGTTGAACAACATTTAAAAGAAACCCTTGATGATTTAGAACTCAAGAAAAAAATTCAGTTGACGCATATTGATGATGAACTTGCAGATGGCCTAAAAGCCATGGAAAAATCATTTGAACGCCAGCAGTTGCAACTGCAAGAAAGTATGGAGCCGCTTGCCAAGGACAGTTTAAATCAAATACTGACGCATATAATTAGTAAGCCGAGTAAGCTTTTATCTGCCGCGTCTGATACGACGTCTGATGATAAAGCAAAGAAAAAGGTAAGCCGTGTTACACATTGACCCCTCCCACTTTGTTGCGCTTAGTTTTTTTATTCTCATTGGCTTTCTGGTGTGGAAACGTTTCTTCAATGTTGGTGCTGTTTTGGATGAAGAAATAAATCTTATCAAAGAACGTATTCAAGATGCTGCGCATGCACGTGAAACGGCTTATATCCGTTTAAAAAAGGTGGGTGCTGAACTTGAAGGTGTTGATGAAAAAGTCGCCGAGCTTATAGAAAAGGGTCGTATTGCACATGATGCATTGCTACTTTCAATGCGTGAAGAAATCGCTGCGGAAATAGAGCAAAAAAAGGCGCTGCACGCATTGCACGCACAGCATTTAGAAGAACGTTTTCGCAAAGTTTACCAAGAGCAACTCATTGCCGATATTCTCAAGAAATTAAAGGCTCATCTTAAAGAGCATACGAATGATGCATTCCACGCGCAACAGCTGGAACAATCATTAGGGTTACTAGGGTCCATGAAGATTGCTGCGTAATTCTATTTTTAAAAGAACATCCTGATAATCATGATTGCTGTCACGCTATAAAAGATAATCCTTTTCCCCTGATGCGGTTTTGGATGCACCAGACTAAATAGTGTAAACAGGATAATCCCTGGGTAAATCACATTCAAAATGGGTACAAGTATCGCGGTGATTCCTGAAAAATCAAGCAGCGACATTGAAAATGCAACGCCAGTCGTAAGTGAAAGCATAACAGTTTTTGAAACACGATCTTTGACGATCATCCTTAAGAAATCTGCAAACAATGTGTTCAGTGCAACAGCTGTTGCAAGGCACGATGTCCACATCATGATTGCAATCACGCCTGTTGATGCTGTGCCAAAGAGATGCCGTGTGATTTCAGGTAGCGCATGCGTTGCAGGTATATTGTGTAGCAAGTCTTTATATGTCGCACCCAAGTAGATTAGACCTGCGTACGCTAAGGCAATGACACTGGCGCCAATCACACTTGATTTTGCGGAAATCCAAAATATATCTTTATCGCTTGTTCCGGGGGCGCAGTTTTGTTCAATATGTTTGAAAATCAGTGTTGAAAAGAAAAAACCTGCGAATAAATCCATCGTTTGATAGCCTTGTATCAAACCACATTTCGTTGCATTTAGCATAGGTACGTTGATGTGTGCCATAGATGGTGCGTGATAAATTGCATAAATGATAATAGCAGTAAGTGAGCTGAGTTTAACTGGTGTAATATATTTTCCCAAAATGGATAGCATGCGTGAATCTTTAAGGCCAACGAGAAAGCATATTGCTAAGAAAAATGTTGAGAACACCCATAATGGAAGCGCCGGGAAAAGTGTATTTACACCACCATAGGCAACTGTAACGCAGCGGGGTACAACACCAAACGACCCGAGTAGCGCCAGAATAACAAGTGGCACGAGAATACGCGATCCAAAGCCCAGTTCATCAAAGAACGCTTGGTAGGATCCTTTGTAGCGCTTAACCGCAAAAACGCCAGCAAAGGGTAGAAGGATGCCGCTTGTGAAAATGCCTAAAAAGCCAAAGACCCATAAGCTATTTGTTTCTTGCCCAATTTGAAGTGGAAATACCAGGTTTCCTGAACCAAAAAACATGGCAAAAATGGCAAAGCCAAGTACGAATATATTTGTGTGCATGATGTGCTCTTTTATCCTGATTTCCATAAGAACTTCTTATGAAACGGTATTATATTAAAGTTATTGAAAAATGGATGTATGAGGAAGTTACGTGAGTGGCCTAAGCCACATTATGCCTGACGACAGAGATGTCGATGAAATGAGGGCAAGAAAATACATCGTCGTTAAAAACCGACTTCGAAAAGATACCTAAAATGTATAAATGCATGTTCATATCTATTAAGTGCCATATTATGTCAGGCATGTCAATGTGGCATTGATAAAACAACGTGATCCTAATTTGTTTTTCTTTTTTCTAGATCAATCGCTATACTGCAATCATGACAGAGACATTACACGATTACGCGCAAATTCTTGACTGGTATCGCACTTGCGGGGTGGATGCTGCGCTATCTGACGTGCCGCGTGATCATTATGTTGCAATAGCACCGGTGAAGCTGTCGTTTAAGCCGATGACGACGCAAGCGGCGCCTCATGTGGAATCTGTTGTGACGCCTCAGCATATACAAATTACTCCTCCCGCCTCACAGCCATCTACACAATCGGTAGCTCCACCTGTATCTCCACCCTCTGCGGCTAAGGCTCCTCAATTAACGTCACCTGTCATAACAGCTGGCGATCATCCTGCCATACATTGTGAGACGCTGGAACAATTACGTTATGCGATGGAAAATGCAACGGGGTGTGATTTAATTAAAGCAGCGACTCATACGGTCTTTGCGGATGGCAACCCAGAAGCTGATATTATGTTGATCGGTGAAGCACCCGGAGCAGACGAGGACCGTTTAGGGCAGCCGTTTGTTGGGCAAAGTGGGCAATTGCTGGACACGATTTTGGCAACAATTGGGGTTGATCGCAGTTCCATTTATATTAGTAATATTATTCCGTGGCGCCCACCAGGGAATCGTCCGCCAACGACAGCCGAGGTTGCGTATTGTTTGCCCTTTATTCAGCGACATATTGAACTTGTGCAGCCCAAAATTTTGATTTTGCTGGGCGGCGTTGCGGTTAAGACGTTGCTTAATCGCGGCGATGGGATTCTGAAACTGCGCGGGCAGATTTTGGAATACACAATGAAAAATGGTTCCACAATCTCTGCTATGCCGACGTTGCATCCATCCTATATTATGCGGTCCCCCAGTCAAAAGGCGCTGGTGTGGAAAGATATGTTGACATTGAAGGGCTGGCTTTCTGGGCGGTGATTGCTAAATAGGGTTCTGATCTCACGTCACCTTCTCACAAACCCCATTGTCCTAAATCCCAGACAGCGCTACACTACATACAAATAACTTAAATTTTTAATGGTTTTTGTGTGTTAACTGGCCCTATTCTCTCTCCTGTCTCAGGAATCATCCGTAAGATTGTCATTTTCTTGCATGGCTATGGTGCTACAGGGGATGATCTGATTGATATTGGTGCGCAATGGGCAAGGCATTTGCCGGATACGCTTTTTGTATCGCCGCATGCGCCTGATGTATGTGAAATGTCGCCACTCGGGCGCCAATGGTTTGGTTTGTCTGATTTTAATCCGCTCAATATCCGTCAGGGAATGGATACAGCTGCACCGCAGATAGCTGTTTATGTGAAACATCTGATGGCCGAGCATAAACTTGAGGCAAAAGATATCGCCATTGTTGGCTTTTCGCAAGGCAGCATGTTGGCGATGGATATGATCTTTCACCTTTCAGGTCTTGGCGGAATTGTTGGCTATTCGGGTGCATTCTACCCACCGGCATCACTTGACCGCCCTAAGGATGCGCCGCCTATTCTTCTTGTGCACGGAACGGCTGATACGGTTGTGCCGTATGCGGCATTATTTCAAGCACAGACGCAGCTACAGTTATATGGCGTGAAGGTGACGCCGCAGACATGTAATGGTTTAGGGCACAGCATTGATGATACAGGCCTTCGTGTAGGCCGTGAGTATTTACAGCGTGTATTCGCTGATTCTGATCAACAGCAAGAGACAAGGAAAACAGTATGACATCACGGCGATTTAAAATAGCCCTTGTGGGCAGTGGTAATATTGGCGGAACGCTTGCGCACCTTGCATTGCAACGCCGTCTTGGTGATGTTGTGATGATCGATGTGGCCGAGGGGATTCCCCAAGGGAAAGGGCTAGACCTGTCGCAAGGCAGCGCAATCGATGGCATTGAAAATGGCTGTATTGGCAGTAATGACCCGGCTGATATGGCGGGCGCAGATGTGGTGATTGTAACCGCTGGTGTGCCGCGTAAACCCGGGATGAGCCGCGATGACTTATTGTCGATTAACGCGGGCATTGTACGAACAGTCGCTGGAAATATCAAAAAATATTGCCCTAAAGCATTTGTGATTGTTGTCACGAATCCGCTGGATGTCATGGTGTGGTTGATGCAAAAGGCATCCTCGTTGCCGACGTCGCATGTTGTTGGTATGGCGGGTGTTTTGGATTCAGGGCGTTATATCCACTTTTTGGCGACAGAAATGAATGTGTCGCCGGCAGATATTCAAGCATTTGTGCTTGGCGGGCATGGTGATTCTATGGTGCCGATGCCACGTTACACAACGATTGGCGGAATTCCCTTAACGGAATGGATTGCTATGAAGGCGATCACGCAAGAGCGCGTTGATCAGATTATTGATCGCACCCGAAATGGCGGTGCGGAGATTGTGAATTTACTCAAAACCGGTTCGGCGTTTTATGCGCCTGCGTCCTCCGCTATTGCAATGGCTGAAAGCTATTTGTTTAATCAACGTCGTATTTTACCATGTGCGGTTCATTTGACTGGTGAATATGGTGTGTCGGAATGCTATGCCGGCGTGCCAGCTATTATTGGTGAAAATGGTGTTGAAAAAGTGATTGAATTATCACTTGAAGAAAATGAAAAAAATCAATTTGATGCATCCATTCAATCGGTTCAACGATTGATGGATGATGTCACGCGGTTGGGATTGTAAAATTATCCTGACAAAAATTAAAAACCTGAGGCGTTTTTGTTACATCTCAGGTTTTTTAATAAGTGCATACTTTGAATTATTACAATTTTTAGTTAACAATTCCCATAGCGAGTTTTAGGATTTCAGCATCATACATCATAGGCGTAAATGCAGCCAACTTGTCACCAACGAAAGTAGTTGCTTGAGCAGAAAACTCCATCGTATTCATAGCGAGTTTTAGGATTTCAGTATCATACATCATAGGCGTAAATGCAGCTAACTTGTCACCAACGAAAGTAGTTGCTTGAGCAGAAAACTCCATCGTATTCATAGCGAGTTTTAGGATTTCAGCATCATACATCATAGGCGTAAATGCAGCCAAATTGTCACCAACGAAAGTAGTTGCTTGTGCACGAAGTCCTGAATTCATCGCTAATTTAACAAGTTCTATG
>CAIOTO010000229.1 GCA_903861255.1 uncultured Alphaproteobacteria bacterium
ATTCCTCTCAACACAACTATCACTAATTGGGGAAAAATATGCAGATCTTTGTCTGAGGCCTCCCGTAAAAGAAAACCTCAAATGGAAAAATATCACTCCTTAGGTTAGCGCTTATGGTGGATAACCCTGTGGATAAGGTGTGTAAAAGATTAACAAACGGTTAACAACTTTTTACCCCTGTGGATAACCATGTACTTATGCACAGGGAAAGGTCACTTATACACAAGCTGTGAATAACCCCTCAACACCCAACCAAACCCGGCCTTCAATCGCATTTTGCCTGTGGATAAGTCTGTTGATAAAAAAGTTATCCCCGTTATTAACAGGTACTACTACTACAAACACCTATTTATTCTTTTTATTAGTAGATAAAGAAAAACATGACAAACGATATTTTTCACGTTAGAATATCCTATCAATGAAAATAGACAGAGGAGCTAATATGTCACGTTTTGATGATCAACCCGTTTTCCGCAATGGTGCGGCTATTTCCGCAATCGACGAAGGTTTACGCACATTCATGCTGCGTGTGTATAACTACATGGCGCTTGGTATTGGATTAACCGGTGTAATCGCCTACCTTATCGCCTCAAATCCTCAATTATTAGGCAGCCTTAAGCCGTTCGCGCTTCTTTTTATGCTCGCACCATTTGGTGTTGTGATGTTCCTCAGTATTCGCCTGGATAAAATGGAATCGGGCACAGCGCAAATGCTTTTTTGGGTCTATGCTGCACTTATGGGGGTTTCGATTTCTTTTATGCTTGCAAACTTCACACATGAAAGTATCGCACGTGTTTTCTTTATCACAGCATCCGTGTTTGGTTCGATGAGCTTATATGGATACACAACAAAGAAAGACTTAACATCCATGGGATCATTCATGATCATGGGTCTTTGGGGAGTCATACTTGCAAGTGTTGTGAATATGTTTATGCAAAGCAGTGCAATGCAACTTTTAATTTCTGTGTTGTCTGTGATTATTTTTACAGGTCTGACGGCGTATGATACGCAAAAAATTAAAGAAATCTACACAGAATCTGATCACGCTGAAATAGCGAGCAAAAAAGCAGTTTTTGGCGCATTAACGTTGTACCTTGATTTCATCAACATCTTTATGTCGTTGTTGTATATATTTGCTGATCGCAAGTAAGCGTTCTTCACCATGAAATGATAAATTAGCCCACGAGCTTTTCTCGTGGGCTTTTTTGTGGTTTTTTAAAGGAAGAGGCTTGTTTTTAACTCTGAATTTCATGTTTGATTTCTTGGATTCTTTTTAGACACAATTCTTCCACTGTATTTATGGCAGGAAAAACAAAAGCATTGTACATTGCTGAGTTTGTTGAGCCAGGAGCTGGTTCCAATGAGTATACAAGTATCGTGTAATCACCTGTAAAGGCTGCTCCGTGACCACCACCACCAGGTGTTTCGATATCCCAACCGACAATTTGCTGCAAGAGGTTTTGAGCATCGCCAAATCCGGCGCTTCTAAGATTGTTGTAACGGTCCGCAATTAATCCACTCAAATTAAGTTCTTTGGCTTTTTCCATTATTTTTCGTTCAACTGCCTCTGCACTTGTTATGTTGGGGGGATTCAGCATCATAAATGCAGCCCAAAGCTCATTTGCCCACCTCTTAATGCTGCCATCATAATGATGGGGGTTTGTACGCAAAGTGTCCCAGTCAACTTGTCCTTTCACAGCATTTATTTTTTCTAATTCTTTGTTTAATCTAGCTAACTCATCGTTGAGACTTTGTTGTCTTGCCTCCTCTGCTTTAAATATTGGGCTTAGATCAAGTGTGTTGTGGGCAATACATGTTTCGCTCAGCCAATCAAGGAATGTGGCTTTATTGATACCGCTGTATTCCTCAAGCAATCGAAAGTCTTCAGGGTTAACTATCACTTTGATTTGATTAATCGCATTTGTAATTTTTTCTGTAAGGGTTAGAATTTTGAAATGGTTTAGAAGGGCGGGATTTATCACGGGTTGAGGAAGCCTGTTAGGCAAGTTGCCCCCTTTTCCATGAATAATCACAGATGCCATAACAGCTTGCACGACTTTTTTCTTTTTCGTGTGATCATGGAGTTCTGGATCAATTAGATCTTCTGTTGACAGAATTTTGTTAATAGCAGCTGTGTGGGTACCATCAACACTTCTGTTTTGACTATAGGTCGTCTGACGCGCATCATAATGCCTAACGAGCGAATCATATGCAAAGCCAC